>JAJEHG010000052.1 GCA_022823825.1 Nitrosopumilaceae archaeon
ACGTCGGGGGACGGGGCGGTACGCTGACAGGGCGGCGCGCCCGCGCATGCCGCGCGCCGTCCCCCGATAACCAAGGGAACCGTACTGCGGCCGGGTCGCTGCCACCCGTGCCTAGGCCCGAATTTGACCTGAGCTTATACGACCCGCCGGCGCCGTACCGCCTCAAAAGGCATTTATGAGAATGCATGATCCCGTCTAAAATTGGCAGAAGCCCGGCAAAAGGAGGCTGACCGCTACAGCCTCCACATGCTCCGCCCGCAGTACAAGATGTTTGAGGTTGACTCCCGGCTGAGGTACTTCAAGCCACACGCGTCAAAAGTCGAAAGGACGTTTGCCGAGGAGATATCCGGCAGCCTTGACAGGGGAAGCGGCTCCAGGTTCATAGATCCAAAGTTCTTTTACGACGAGGTCGGCTCTGTGCTCTTCGAGGAGATCTGCTCCGTCCCAGAATATTACCTGACCCGTACTGAGATAGCGCTCTTGGAGAAGATCGCAGACGAGGTTGGCGCCCTTGTTGCCGCGGACGCGCCTGGCGTCCCCGGTGACTGTGCTGTTCGTGGTGGTGATGATGGCGACGACGGAGCCGTCGCGGCTGCCGCCGGCAACGCCGCCCGGGCTGGTGGTAAGGACGGCGGACGCCTCAGGCTGGTGGAGCTGGGCAGCGGCTCCTCCGTAAAGACCCGGATAATACTTGACGCGCTGCACCGCGTCCAGAACGCCACGGAGTACTTTCCAATCGACATATCTGACATCCTGACCCAGAGTTCCGAGCAGCTTCTCACGGACTATCCAAAGCTCAGCATAACGGGAATAATAGACACCTATGAGGGCGGGCTGGAGTTCCTAAAAGAGTACGGCTGCGGGAGAAGCCTGATAATGTTCTTGGGCTCCAGCTATGGAAACCTAGCTCCCGGCGACGGGGCGGTGTTCCTGGAACGCGTACGCTCTGCCATGAAGCCCGGCGACCTCTTCCTCATGGGTGTTGACATGGCAAAGGATCGTAGGGTGCTGGAATCCGCATACAACGACTCTGCGGGAGTGACGTCTCGGTTCAACCTCAACGTACTGTCGCGAATCAACTCGGAGCTTGACGCTGACTTTGATCTTGACAACTTTGCCCACCGTGCACACTATAATTCGTCAGAACATCGCATGGAGATGCACTTGGAGTCGCTGTGCGAGCAGACGGTGACGGTCTCAAAGCCCGGGTTCGAACTGCGCCTCGGGCGCGGCGAGCTCATACACACTGAAAACTCGTACAAGTACGAGCCCGGGCAGGTCCGTAGCATGGTTGACTCGGCCGGATTCCGGACGGTGAGGCAGTGGACGGACCCGGACGGCTACTTTATGCTGGTGCTTGCAGAGGCGCCCCCGCTGTGACGGCGAACGCGTTCCGGGCTGATGGTGCGGACGCGCGTACGCCCACGGCTACAGGCGCAGCCCCCGCCGTCCCGGGCGCCTGCCTGCCATTGTGCTGAAACGCGCATGCGCGAAGCGGAGCGCGCCGTTCGCCTCTGCAGGAAGGGCGTCAACTGTTGTTGTTGTTGTTGTTGTTGTTGTTGTTGTTGCGTACCGCGTCCTGCGCGCACCTAAACCCCGCAATCATCCAGCGCTCGTCGAGCCTGAAAAAGTTGCGGTAGCTTGCCCTGATGGACGCGGCCGGCGTGCCAAAGGAGCCGCCCCTGAGCACCTTTTGGTTTGTAAACCACTTGTCGTTGTACTCGTCAAAGCCGGACTTGAACCCCGGATAACCGACAAACTCAGACGACGTCCACTCCCACACGTCGCCTATCATCTGCTGGCAGCCGCAGCTGCTGGCTCCCTCTGGATACGAGCCTATCCTGGAGCATCTCCACACCCCTGACTCCAGCAGGTTGCACCTGTCCGGCGTGGGCGCGCCGCCTCCCCACGGATATGCGTCCTTTCTCTGGGTGTCGGGGTTCCAGCATGCGGCCATCTCCCACTCGGCCTCCGTGGGCAGCCGCTTTCCGGCCCATTTGGCGTACGCGTCGGCCTCGTAGTAACTCACGTGACAGACGGGCTCCATGGGGTCTACCTGTCGGTATCCTGCAAAGTCGCGCGTATGCCACTTGCCGTTCTCGCCCCTCTCCCAGTACATGGGAGACTCCCATCCGTTCTCCCTTACCTTCTCCCAGCCGTCGGAGAGCCAGTACCTGTACGTGTCGTACCCCCCGTCCTCCATAAACTCCATGTACTGCCCGTTGGTTGTGGGACATACGTCGATCATGTAGGGCTCAAGGTAGGTCTTGTGCTCTGGAAGCTCTATGTCATAGCAGTAGCCGCCGCCTCCGTGCCCCATGGTGTACAGGCCTCCCTCCACGAGCGCCTGTCCTTTTGCATCATGTGCGCGCTGGCCGTCCCCCTGTGGCGCAGGTCTCTTCATTGCCGGCGCTGGTACGTACCTGTCTGCAAGCATGTGCTGCAGGTCGTACACCATCAGCTCCTGGTGCTGGCACTCGTGGTGTATCCCCATCTCCAAGAGGCGCGCCGTGTCAGACGCGGCGCCGCCCTCGCCACCGCCGTTTCCGGACCTGCCTCCGCCTGTCGTCCCGTCTATGGCATCCCTGTGTTTCGTGACAAACCTCTCGACCTTGCCGCTCACCCCCTCAAAGTACTCGAACATCTGCCTTGTTGTGGGCCTC
Source organism: Nitrosopumilaceae archaeon (assembly GCA_022823825.1). Classification (GTDB taxonomy): domain Archaea; phylum Thermoproteota; class Nitrososphaeria; order Nitrososphaerales; family Nitrosopumilaceae; genus Nitrosopumilus. The sequence goes on from JAJEHG010000052.1 coordinate 2,664, forward strand.
GATACGGCCCCCCTGCGCCCCTTGTCGTGCGGGGCCCCGAACTGCTGGTAGTACGAGTTGAGGTATGCCGATATCTCGCCCTCCTCGAACCCGTACTCTTTGTCAATCTTGCCCATTACGGCCTCGTATATCCAGCTGACGTGTCCGACGTGCCATTTTGCCGGGCTTGTAAAGACCGCCGTCTGGACTGTAAAGTCGTCCGGCTCCAGCGTGCTTACGATATTCCGCGTCCTGGATCTTGTCTCTTTGAAAAGGGTAATCAGCCTGCGCGACTCCGAGACGGCCGTCGGCTCTTCCGTGACGGCCGCACTGCCGGACCGGTTGCGGTTCATGCTGCGGTCGTATTTTCCACTGTTGCCGCCTTGTAACCCTGCGGCTCCGTCCGGCGATGCACTCGCCGCGCCACTGCTGCTGCTGCTGCTGCTGCTGCTGCTGCTCAATATCCCTTGGCAAAGATCGGCGTTGATAAACCTTGGCCCCCACATCTTATGCAGGTCGCGCTCTGTATGTCCATCTCCCCTCCTTCTCCCCCAAGCGGCACGACTCTGATCTCGGCGCCCGTCTCCTCCTTTATGGACTCCTCGCACTTTTCATCTCCGCACCATGCCGCGCGTACAAATCCCGCTCCGCACCTCTCCTTGAACTCTGCATAATCCGACACGTCAAACGTCATCCCCGCCGCATTCTCCCTTGCCTTCTGCAGCATTGCCTCCTGTATCTCCTCCAGCACGCCGCGTACTGCGGGCCCGAGATCCTTCACATCCATGGACTCTTTGCGGCCGTCGTGGCGCCTGACTGCCACCACGCTCCTGCTCTCTACGTCCCTGGGGCCTATCTCTATTCTGAGCGGCACGCCCTTTAGCTCCCAGTCGTTGAACTTGAAGCCCGGCGTCGCGTCGTCCCTGTCGTCTACGTGCACCCGGACGCCCTCCGACTCGAGCGCTTTGCGGACCTCTGACGCCATGCCCATGACGCCGTCCCTCTGCTCTTTGTCGCTGCGGTATATGGGCACTATGACGGCCTGCACGGGGGCTACCCTGGGCGGCATGGACATGCCCCTGTCGTCCCCGTGCGTCATTATCATGGCGCCTATGAGCCTCCACGACACCCCCCACGACGTCTGCCACGCATAGTGCTCCACGTTGTCCTTGTCTGCAAACTTTACATCAAACGGCTTTGAAAAGTTCTGTGCCAGGAAATGCGACGTGCCCATCTGCAGCGCCTTGCCGTCCGGCATTATGGACTCGATTGCCATGGTGTACTCTGCCCCCACAAACTTTTCGCGCTCGCTCTTGGCGCCCGATATGACTGGAATTGCAAGCTCCTGCTCGACGGTCTCCCTGTAGATGTCGAGCATGGCACGCACCTGCCTCTCTGCCTCCTCCTTTGTGGCGTGCACCGTGTGCCCCTCCTGCCACAGAAACTCGGACGTTCTCAGAAATGGCTTTGTGGCCTTGATCTCGGAGCGGAGCGCCGTGTTCCAAAAGTTGATCTTTAGCGGAAGGTCCCTCCAGCTCTGCACCCATTTGGCGTACATGGTATACGCCAGGGTCTCAGACGTGGGCCGCAGGGCCAGCCTGTCGCCAAGCTCGTTGTTTCCGGAATGGGTGACCCAGAACACCTCGGGGTTGAACCCGGCAAAGTGCTCCTTTTCCCGCCCCAGGAGCGACTCGGGTATCAGTACGGGCAGGAATCCGTTTCTGACCCCCTCCCTTGCAAACCTGCGGTTGAACGTCTCCTGCAGCGACTCCCATATGGCGTACCCGTCGGGCCTAAGCACGATGAGCCCCTTGACGGGGGCATAGTCTGCAAGCTCGGCCTTTTGGACCGTCTGTATGTACCACTCGCTAAAGTCGGTCTCCTTTGAGGCCGTGATGCCGATCTCTACTGTCTGCTTCTCCAATTGTGACGGGTGGCGCTGATAAGCTAATTAGCCTTCGCATCGGAATGAGTCTCGGAGCACGTATGCGCCCGCCCCCGGTCTCATTCTGGGATGAGGGGGCCGGTGGTTCTTTGGCCGCCCGCCCCGAGTCTTGCCAATCTGTGTGATTCTGGCTCTGCCGCACGCCCGTCACGAGCTGCGCCCGCCGTCAGGTTCATCTGCGTGCAATTGTCTATGATCCGTTGCCCGTAAGCGGGTCGCCCTTGCAGAGCACCTGTCCAGTCACCCTGCTCTGGAAGTTGTCACACACGAAACACTGGACGAACTGCACCTCCTTTTCCATGACGGGGCATACGACGTACTCTTGCTTCATCCTCTTTAGCATCTTGGGACTGACGCCCTTTATCTTCAGCTTGCCCTTTTCATCCATCATTCCGGACTCCATCAGCTCCGACTTTGCCTCCTTGCTGAGCTTTTGCTTTTCGTCGTTCAGTATTATGTCCACCTCGTACTTGTGGTCAAGTTCGTTCATGCCGCAACGCCTCCAAATCCATCATTTAACGCTAACTCTGGGCTTCTCAATGCTGCTACGTTCTCGGCAACTGCCATGTCTGTTCACTTTGTCTTTTTTATCCTGATTGTGACGACGCTTCCGTCCTTTGAAACGCCAAGCAGGTCGTGTCCGCTTCTGGATGCCCACCTGGTAATGTCGTCTTCCGCTGCGGGATCATCTGCGGAGACCTGTAGGATCTGCCCGACTTGCATCTGCTCCATCCCTATCTTGACCTGAAAGACCGGCTCCGGACAGTAGAGCCCGACTGCATCGATTACCTTTTCGGCGGCGTCTGACATACAGCGGCAGTGGCGGGGCGTCATAATAAAAGCTGTGGGTTTGTCGCCGCAGGCGCGCGGGGCCGGCGCCTGCATGATCCTGGATTCGGGCCGCGCCGCACATTTTTTGTTCCCTCCCCCTCCATTCCTCCTAACGCTTCTTGGCTGCCGACTCTTATGCCGCCTGAATGGAGTCGGCGACATGTTATTTTACCTGCGCGCCGCACGTGGTGCCATGGAGGTGATCCCGGTCTTTGTGGACGCGGAGATAACGGCATGCGACAATCTTGGAGAGATCATAGCGCGCTCTGCAGACATATGCGACGGAGACGTCGTGGTGGTTGCGCAAAAGGCCGCCTCAAAGAGGGAGGGGCGCATCGTGCGACTCTCTGACGTCAAACCCTCCATGCTGGCGGAGGGAATCGCGTCCCAGTACGGCAAGGACCCGCGCCTCGTGGAACTGATACTCTCCGAGTCGTCCGATATAGTGCGCATGCGCGACGGCATCATTATAGTCCGGACGCATTCCGGGCTGGTGTGCGCAAATGCCGGCATCGACGAGAGCAACGTGCGGCGGGGGCACGCAACGCTGCTGCCCGTCGATCCCGACGCGTCTGCGCGAAAACTGCAGTCTGAAATATGCGCCTCCTCCTCAAAGCGCGTATGCGTGATACTGTCTGACACGTTTGGCCGCCCGCTGCGAATGGGGCAGACTGACTGCGCCATAGGAGTGGCGGGATTGCTGCCGCTCACCAGCTATGCCGGGCGGCGCGATACGTTTGGCAGGGCCCTGCGCGTCACCGAGATTGCAACTGCCGATGAAATTGCCGCAGCCGCCGAACTTGTAATGCAAAAGACCGCCCGGTGCCCCGCTGCCATTGTACGGGGATGTGACCCGTCGCACGTAATGCGCGCGGGGGCAGGCCGAGACGGGGACGACGCGGAGCGCAGCGGGGCCGCGCTGCTGCAGAGGCCGAGCGCAGACGATCTCTTTTCATAACTTGCTCGCGCCTGACATCGTTGTACGTGGTGCCACTGTCGTTGCCGCCTTGCGGCCGTGTCTCCTTGCGCCACCCTCTGCAGCCCGACACTCCTGCACCCCGTGCACGCGCCGCCCGACGCCTTCAATAGGATTATAATCCGACGCGGCACGCTTCTTCTCATCATGTCTCTCAAGGCTGAACTCCACTGCCACAACTCTTTTTCCAACTTTCACTTGGGCTCAGGCGAGCCCCCGTACGACTGTGACGTGTCCATACGCGACCAGCTTGAACGCGCGCGGGCGCTCGGACTTGATGCCATATTTGTCACAAACCACAACACGCTTGATGGGTATGAGCAGATGCTCCGGTACAGGAACGACCATGAGAAGTTTGCAGGCATGCAGGTTCATCCTGCCGAGGAGATAACCACTGACAGGGGCGCCCACGTCCTTGCGTACGGCATACGGGAGGCCATACCGCCCGGAACCCCACTTGAGGAGATAGTCGAGTCCGTAAGGGAGCAGGGCGGGGTCTCGTCGGCCCCGCACCCGTTCAGCCTGCTTGACGCGCTGCGGGACGACGCGGCCCGCTGTGACATGGTCGAGGTGTTCAACAGCAACAACGTAGACGTCCTGTCAAATGCAAGGGCCGCTCAGTTCGCGGCCGAGAAGAACATGGTGCCCGTGGCCGGCAGCGACTCGCACGTCCTGTCGACTCTTGGAAGGTGCGTGAACATAATCGACTCTGAGAACGCGCTTGACGACATACTGCACGCGCTAAGGCGGGGCCGCACGCAGATATACCAGGCCGGATACGCGATGCGGGACGAGACGCTTGACCACCTGCGGTACAAGCTGAACAACTCGCGCGAATACGTCATGGAATACATGTCAGAGCACTATCCGCACGCAAAGTGGTTCCTGCGACTGCTGCTCCGGATGTACGACCTTGACCAGGACAGTCGCATGTGGGGGCTGATATACAGGCTGTGCGTCTGCGCAATGAGGCGCATATCGCGCAAGGTCAACTTTGAGGGACTCGACCCGCAGTTCATGAAGCAGCGGAACCTTGGCACCATGTTCTACAAGGCCCTGTAATGCTGTTGCTGCCGGGGCTTCTTCCCACCCCCGCCTGCACGCGCCCCCCGTACTGCACTTACTTTTGCCGCATGACCGGCCTGTGCGCCCCGACCTTCTGCACTGGAAGCTCCTTTATCTTGTAGTGCTGCTTTATGATGTCCAGTATTCCCCTCAGATCCTTTATCTCAAGCGTGGCCGTGGCCTTGTCCTTTACCATGTCGTGGGCCCTGTATGCTATGCCAAGCCCGCATATGTCAAAGAGCTTTATGTCGTTTGCGCCGTCCACCACGCATACGATGTCCTCCTTGCGCTCGCCCCATTCTGCAATCTTGATTCTGGCCGACTTTGACTTGTCTGCATCCACGTTCACCCTGACGCCGTCCAGCTTGCCGTCTGAGAATATGAGCTCGTTTGAGAATATGTAGTCGAGGCCCAGCTCCTTCTGAAGTCTGTCCATCATTATCGTAAATCCGCCTGACACGGCCATGAGCCTCCAGCCTGCCGCCTTGAGCGCCCTGCACGCCTCCTTTGCCCCCGTCATAATGGGAAGCGACTCTGCAAGCTCTCTGCACGTGCGTTCGTCTATCCCCCTCAGGGCGTCAATCCTGGTCCTGAGGCCCTGCTCCCAGTCTATCTTGCCCTGGATTCCCTGTTTTGTAATCTCCCAGATCTCTTTCTCCTTGTTTATCTTTTCTGCCAGGATGGGCAGGTACTCCTCGTCATACAGCACCCCCTCCACGTCAAAAATTACCAGCAATTGGCTTCTGGCCTGAGCAAAGTTGCTAATTATATAAAATTTCGCCCGGCTCTGTGGTTTTTGTTGGTTTCAAGGTAGACATGTGGGACAAGATGAAGATCACAAAGGAAGAGTCTGAGAACGGGCCGAACGCGACGAATGCAAAGCCGCTTGACCTGTTCTGGCAGGGCGTCGGGGCGGAGGCGATCCGCACCGTCTGCACGCGCATGCTACAGCGCATCCTGTGCGACATACCGGAGGACGTGCTAGAGGGCACATTTGAGCAGAGGGCCGCCCAGTTCGTGCGTCTGGGCGCCCCCTCTTTGGATGCAGGCTCTGCCTCTTGCTGCTGCTGCTGCTCATAGTATCTGCGCGTTTGCCGGTAGTCCGCATCACCCTTGAGATGTGCCCCTCTGTTCGTCTGGTATCTGTCCGACGCGGAGCATGTCCGGTACCCGATCAGATGCGACGGATCGAATTCCTACTAGCCCTGCTTGTTCTTGAGCAAGCGGTTATTTACAAAGAATGCAATGCCCGCGGCCGCTGCCAGGCCCGCCATGCCGTACATTATGAATGTTGGAAAATCGTTGGTTGGCGGGGCTTCCGGCGGGGCCGGCGTGACGCCCGCGATCTCAACGCCCTCGAGCGTGTCTATAACTCCAAACCCTACGATGGTAAGGATTCCCTGGGCTGGAGCCTGGACACTCCTTATCATGTATTCACGATCCGCCACTATGACCTCCTCCTCCACAATCTCGACCTGTCGTTCCTCCCTGAGGATACTCTCATCCATCATCACCCAGGAGGATAATACGCATACGTATACGGAAGAGCTGAAACTATGCGCATCTGTATTACAGTTGGTAGGATCGAATAGAAAGATCCACTTCTCAAGTGGCTTCTCAAGCACAGCGTCGGCGTTGATCAGATATGCGTCTAATATGCGATCGATCGCGGTGTCGGATATCACGCCGGCCGTGACAGGTGCGCTCGCCTCGACAAACGCAAACGGATCGTTGATTTCATGTTCACCCATAGTCACGCCGCCGTCGACCGACAGTCCCCTCCATCCAAGGTCGACCAGCGTTTTCTGCGCGTACTTTGTAATGTTGTAGTCTGTTATGTGGCCATCCAGTATGATCTTGTAGTCGATGGTCGCACTGTCCTGGCTTCCTGAAAGGCCGAACGAGTAGGACACATTCATGTCCGAGATGCGCGCCTGGCTGCCGCTCGATACTATGCGCTCGTTGAGTCGTTCTATCAGGGCCTGTACATCCGGATGGCGGAAGTTGTATTCTTCGGAGACTGACGCATTCTGTCCGCGCAGCTCGTCTGCGATCATGCCGCCATCCGGGTACCATACGCTGTAGGTCTTCAGGTAAGTCACCTTGAACCGTGACTCTGTGTCGTACGGATTTATCGTCGCATCCCACTGCACTGCCCATACATTGGCTCCCCCACCCACCGCAACCATCCCTGCAATCAGTCCCACGACAACTATGAGCCTCTTGCGCATGCCCTGTATTTGATGTCGATGGTAATATGGGGCGCCATCACTGCCCGGAGTCTCACAAACTGCCCGGCTTTCGTGCCGTTGCATGTCACCTGAGCGTGGCCCGCATGGCGCGTCATACGCATGCCGTGGCATCTTGTCGTTGCGCAAACGGCGGGGCGTGCCGCGCTCACAGGTCCGACGCCCTTTCAAACTTTACGTCCGTATCGTCCCTGTCGAGTGCAAACCCGCAGTTGCGGCACCTCGTCCCATCAAACGTGTTTCTTTCTGCCAGCCTGCCTGACTTTGTGCGGTGCTGCGTGCAGCTCCTGGGGCACGTGCGGAGCCTCCCTTCCTGCGTCCCTGCCCCCATGCGTGCCGGACGCATGCGCTCTATTTTACTGCTGGCGCGCGGGGCCTGATCCGGAGCATTCCTGTGTGCGCCCGCGGCGCGTCACGCGCCGTCCTCGCCGCTGCTGAGGTACTCGTCTACGTCTAGCGCCGCCATGCAGCCAAACCCGGCCGCCGTGACGGCCTGCCTGTAAGACGCGTCGTGGACGTCCCCCGCGGCAAAGACGCCCTTGGCGCTTGTGCGCTGCCCGCCGCCTTTTAGCACCACGTACTTTTTGGCGTCAAGATCGACCTGCCCTTCGAACAGGTCCGTATTCGGCCTGTGCCCTATTGCCACAAAGAGGGCCCCCACGTCAAGCGTGTCCTCGGCGCCGGTCTTGAGGTTTCTTAGCACGATCTGCCTTACCTTTGCCTCGTCACCCCTTATGTCGGCCACCTCCGAGTCCCAGTGAAATACCATCTTTTCGTTTGCAAAGGCCCTGGCCTGCATGGCCTTGCTTGCGCGCAGCTCGTCCCTCCTGTGTATCAGGTGCACCTCCGTTCCGAACTTTGTCAGGAACGTCGCCTCCTCCATGGCCGCGTCTCCGCCCCCCACCACCGCAATGGGCTGCCCCCTGAAGAATGGCCCGTCGCACGTGGCGCAGTACGAGACGCCGCGCCCACCGAATGTCTGCTCGCCCTCGAGTCCCAGCTTTCTCGGAGTCGCGCCCGTGGCTATGATTACGGCCCGCGCCTCGTACTCTGCGCTACTTGTCAGCACCCTGAGGGGGCCGCCCCTAAAGTCCACGTTTGTGACCTCGTGGTCCAGTATGGTGGTCCCCATCCTAGCACACTGCTCGCGCATTTCGATCATCAGGTCGGGGCCCATTATGCCGGACTTGAATCCGGGATAGTTCTCCACGTCCGTGGTGTTCACGAGCTGGCCGCCTGGCAGCACGCCTGAGAGTATGAGCGTGTCATAGTCGCCCCTGGAGCAGTATATCCCGGCCGTATACCCGGCAGGGCCTCCGCCGATTATAATCACGTCGTACGACGTCTTGTCCTTGGCAGGGCCCGCACCTGCGTCCGGCCTTCTTCCCGCTCCGTCCCCGCCGTCATCGGGGCCTCTGGCTTGCGTCTCCGCAGCAGCTTCTGCCCCTGCCATCATGTATGCAGTCCGCGCCATGACAAATTTAAAGTCAGTGCTGGCGCGGCCCCCTCAGGCCGGCGCACCGCGGGCGCGCCAGGCGCTACTGTCGCGCGGACTGTCCCGTCGACGCGGTGGGCGCCGCCAAGTGGAAACCAAAACCGTAACAATACGTTTGAATACATGTCGAATCGGCATATTTTTATATTCGTACCTAATTGTACCGTTAAGGAAGGTACAATGCCAAAAGAAGGATTCAAGTCGATAACCGTCTCTGACTATATCTACGACCGGTTCCAGGAGGTCTACAACGGCAACAAGGAAGCGCTGGCCACGAAGGGCGTCAGAAGCCTCTCCGGCTACGTCTCGTACATGCTAGAGGAGGCCATGAACCGCGACGAGACTTTTGCCCGGTATGCGCCAAAGATCGAGAGCATCTCAGTTGAGGACGACCGCGTCATCCTCAAGGACAACCTGCAGAACCGCATAGTGGAGATAGTGCTTCAAAAGGGAGAGCTGCACTGCTTCCTCTGCGATGCGGCGGACTGTATACACGTGGGCTATGTATATTCGATGCCCGACGTGTACACCGCACTTGACGCAAAGGGCATGGGCAGGCGCCCCGACTGACGTCAAAGGGACGAGAGCCGTGCCTGGCACCGGCTGCACGAAAGGCCCACTATCTTTTTCTTCATTCACTACCCGCCTGCCTCCGGCTGTCGTTCGCTACGGCCGTGCCGCGTGGTGCAGACTATCGACAGCCGTACGTCCGGTCACGCCTTCATACTGTCGACCATCTCCAAGTGCCTGGCACAGAGCCGCGGGCTTGACACCTGGGTGCGTATCATCTCGCTCTGCCAGTGTGCGTTGTACATGCGGCACGAGTCGTCCTGGCAGAACGCCTCCCCCGTCTCAAAGTACGCAATCGCCTGCAGCAGGCACCCCCTTGCAACGTCCGGCATGCGGCAGTCGCCGCGTGTCACGTAATCGTATTTTCTGGCATCCCCGGCCGGCGCGCCGTCCGCGTCCGGCGCACTGCCGCCCGCCATGGCCGCCGCGTACATGCCCGCAAGGCGCTCAGTATAGTACCCCCTGGGCCTTGCGGGGCCCTCGACGATCCCCTGCAGCGACACCAGGAACGGATTGGCCCCTACAAGCGTCCTTGCATGATATCTTTGGTTCCCCCCCTCCTCTTCGTCAGGCGTGCACGCGAGCACTCCGGTGAATACGACGTGCAGGGTGGCGTGGTCCGGATGCGCCAGTCCGGGATCCGCCCCGATTATCCCGGCTGCGGCATCGCACAGGGCAAACCCGTCGTACATGGCGGGGAGGCCACCCACCGCGCCGCCCGCGGCGCCGGGCCCTCCAGCCTCATATCCTGTACGGCGCCCACGCTCTTCCTCTGCACCGTGTATCCTGGCCTCGGCCATGTCGTCGTCGGCAAAGGCCCAGTCCCGCCTCAGTTCCACCCGCACCGCCGGGAACATGTCCCGCACGAACTCTGGCAGTCTCCGCGCGTTGATCTCTTCTGATATCTGCGGCTCGCAGCTGATCGTAATCCCTGACGCCCTTGCTGTCATCGACACCTGCGCAATTCCCCAAACCAGCGCCGCGGGATCCGCCCTCCCCCGCCTCCGGCGCCCTGCTATCTCTCCAGCTCCTTTATCTTTGCGGCCGTAATCTCGGCCGCCCTCTTTCCTGAAAACAGCATGGATCCAAAGGTGGGCCCCATGCGCGGGAGCCCGTGCGTCTCAGTCACGGACATGCCTGCGGCGACCAGACCCGGATAGACCTCCCCCGTCTTTTCAACGACGCTCTCCTCGCCCTCGTTGACGTACATCGGGTTCATGCCCTTCCATGTGACGAGGCCCCTGTCAACCAGCCTCTTCACTGCCACAGAGTCGTGCCCCGACGCGTCAATTATCATCCTCGCCTCGAACGCGACGGGGTCTACGCACGTTATGTTTCGCGGCAGCGCCGAGACGGGCATCCAGTTTACGACGATGCCGGAGACCCTTCCGTTCTTCATCACGAGGTCGTCAAACTTTGTCAGGTTGAGGAACTTGACGCCCGCGTCGCAGGCCCCGGCTATCAGCTTTGAGACCGCGTGCGGGCCGGGCGTTATGTACAGGCCCTCCCCCGCCTTCTTATATGGTACCCCGAGCTCGTCCCATATCTTCTGGGCCGGTTCCCTGACAGTGACGGGGTTCATCATGTAGCCACCCAGCCAGTACCCACCTCCGAGATAGTTGTTCTGCTCTATTATCAAAACCTTGAACCCCATGTTTGAGAGGTCCCTGCCGGCCGTCAGCCCCGATGGGCCCGCCCCTATTATAATGACGTCCGAGTCGGCCCTGTCTATCAGGACGTCGTGGAACTCGTTTGCGATGGCCCTTGTAATCTCGACCTCGCTTACATCCGCGAAGATCTTGGGCTGCACCTCTGCGACGACGGCGGCCTCCTGCATGCGTGTGTTGCCCCGGCCTTACAATTAATACCTTGCCAAGAGTATCTGGGCAGAATTACTCGTACGCTTCCCGCCGCTGCCGCTGCCGCCGCCGCGGATCGGGACCCGCGTCGAAACCCAATCGAGCGTTGATCAGATGCCGTCTGCAGCTGCCCTCAGGCTCATTAAATTTATAATCCGTTCCCGCAAAACTATTACGTGTCCCAAACATCGCGCGCCTCCGGGCATGATTCCGCCCCCTCGCACAAACCCGGCAAAAGGCCGCGGCTGGAGTCGGCGCGGCCAGAGGAACGCAAGCCTCGAGAGAACTGGGCCAGGCGCTCAGAAGCGGACCATTTCGCCGACACCGTAAAGCTGTTCCGGCAGGGACGATACGACGCGGACAGCTTTAGGCGCTTTCGGCTGCAGCACGGAGCGTACGGGACCCGGATGACCGGGGACTATGCGATGGTGCGCATAAAGATTCCCGCCGGCGTGGCGTACCCCCACCAGCTGGAAGCCATATCCAGACTCAGCGAGCAGTTCTCCATCGGCAGCGCCCACATATCGACCCGGGAAAACGTGCAGCTGCACTGGGTGGTGCTGGAGGACGTCTCGGAGATATTCCGCGGACTGTCCCGGGTGGGACTCACGTCGCGCGAGGCCTGCGGTAACACCGTCCGCAACGTGATGTGCAGCCCGCTTGCCGGCGTCTGCCCGTCCGAGCCGTTTGACTCCACCCCTTATGCGATCGCCGTGGCCAGGTTCTTCCTGCGCAACCCGCTGTGCCAGAACCTGCCGCGCAAGTTCAAGTTCAACTTTACCTGCTGCGAGGAGCACGGGATGGCCCGCATGGTCGACGTGGGGCTGATTCCGCAGACGCGCACGGTCCCGGACGCCGAGGGAGGCGGGCAGCGCGAGCAGCGCGGCTTTAATGTATTCCTGGGCGGGGGCCTTGGAAACAGGTCCTTTGTGGGGCACCAGCTTGAGGAGTTCACCCCCGAGGATGATCTGCTGTATACGTCCATTGCCACAATCCGCATATTTGACCGGCTCGGGGACCGCAAGAACCTTGCAAGGAACCGCATGCGCTATTTGGTCGACGAGATGGGATGGGAAAAGTTCCAGAGCCTGATACTGATGGAGCGCTCTATTGTCCGCGCCACGCAGTCGGTGGTCACGCGCCTAAAGCCGGACTTTACCCCCTTGGAGATACGGCGCCCGCTGAGGATATCCGACGAGTCGGGCTCCGCCGCCGCCCAAGACGGCTATTCGAGGTGGCTTGCGACAAACACGATTAGGCAAAAGCAGGACTCGTACCACACGGTCTTTGTCACGCTGGAGGCCGGCGACATTACGGCGGGCCAGCTCAACTCGCTTGCAGATATGGTGCGCAGATACTCGTGCGAGGGCGTGGCCCGCATAGGGTTTGTGCAGAACGTGGCCCTGCGGTTCGTGCACTCCGACGACCTGGCCCCCCTGTATGCGGGGCTCTTGGGGGCGGGGCTTGCAAAGTCCGGGGCGCTTACGATGGCCGCCCCGATCGGGTGCTCCGGCACGACGTCGTGCAACCTGGCCCTGACCAACTCGCACAGGCTTGCAAAGGAGATCCAGAGGAAGTTCCTTGAGCTGGGGCTTGACAAGGATCCCGACCTTGCGGATTCTACGATAAAGATAAGCGGCTGCCCCAACTCCTGCGGGCAGCACGGCATCGCCACGATAGGGTTCTTTGGCGGCGGCGCGCGGGTCGGCAAGGACATGTACGCCAACTACCAGATGCTGCTCGGCGGGCGCTCAGACGGGCTGACCATGCTGGGCCAGACATGCACCCGGGTGCCTGCAAAGAGGGTCATTCCGGTGATACTGAAGATAATCGAGATGTTCAGGGCAAACCGCAGGCCCGGCGACACCCTCAAGTCCTGGATTCACCGGGTGGTGTCCGACGCGGAGGACTCGGGCGTATCGTCGATAAAAGACGTCAAGGCGGAGCTGCAGCCGCTGCTGGCCCCGCCTACAAAGGACGACGATCCCGACTTTTACTTGGACTATGGCAGCGACACAAGCTACCACACAAAGACCGGCAAGGGCGAGTGTGCAGCTTGAGCGGCGATGTCGCCGGCGCTGACCCGGCCCCCGCAGTCACGACTGACGTCGACGCGTTGCGCGGCGAGATCAGGGACAGGAGCGTCGTTGCAATAGACGCCCGCAGGCCGGAGGACTACAAGCGCTCCCGCATTCCGACGGCGGTAAACCTGCCGCTTGCAGATCTCTTGTCTGACGACGGCCCCGACAGGGTCGCCAAGATCGCCGGCTCGCTTGGAATCGGCGACGAGACGCGGGTTGTCGTATATGACGACTCGTTCGGGGCCCTTGCGTCGAGAATCGCGTGGACGCTAGAGTACATCGGGCACGCCGACGTCACGCTGCTTGGCGCCACGTATGCGCAGTGGCGTTCCATGGAACTGGAGACTGACGACGCGACGGCGCCGCTGCCGTCTGTCACGCCGCGGGAGCACTCGTCCAACCCCAACCCCGGCATACTTGCGACCCACGAGTACCTGGAAAAGGCGGTCGCGGATCGCGACAACGTGGTTCTGGTCGACAACAGGGAGCGGCTTAACTTTCTGGAGCAGCACATACCTGGCGCCATCAGTCTGCCTTACAGGACGCTTGCGGGCCCCGACAGCATACTCCGGGGGCGCGAGGACATGAGGCGCCTTCTTGCTAACCGCGGCATTGGCGAGGGCTCCGAGGTCATCACGTATTGCGGAAGCGTGGGGACGCTCTCGGGGCTTGCATACTATGCCATGAAGTCTGCGGGACTCCCAAACACCCGGCTGTACGTGAGGTCGTTTAAGGAGTGGAAGGGCCTCCAAAAGCCCACCGCCAGCCAGGCCGATGCAAACTACTGGGATCTGTCCGCCGAGTAACCGGACGACCGCCAAGGCCGCTGTTGTTGTTGCTGCTGCTGCTGCGTGTGCAGCCCGGCCCTGTCACGCCAGCTCTCGGCGTATCCTCTTTGTCAGGGCGGCCTCTATGTTGTCAAACAGGTCCATCATCCTCTGCCTGTTCTCTGAGATGTAGTCGTCGCCCCTGTCCTTGAGCCGGATCTTCCACAGCCTGATCTCCCTGTGCTCGTCAAAGAAGCTCTCTATCATCTGCACCCCGAACTTGTCGGGGTCGGTAAACTTGTCAAACACCTCGATGGACTTTTCGGCATCGCCCTCCGATATGGTCTCCTTTGCCGACCGTATGGCCTGTATCAGCTCCTTCATGTTCTTGATGGGCTGCGGCAGCGTCCTTCTGGTTATTCCGAACAGGCCGCGCTTCTCCTTGCCTATCTTTTCGGCCACGCTGGGGGCGAGGTCGTAGATTGGTATGCGGCTGAGCCCCTCGCGCTTTTCGTTCTGCAGTATGAGCCCCTTTTCGAGAAGCTTTCTGAGCGCCGTCTCCGCGTCGGCCTTGTCAAGGAACGTGGTCCATACGATGGCCCCGATCGTGTGGTATCCCTGCTTTATGGACTCCAGTACGACGACCTCCTGTATGCGCTTGAACCCCTCCTCTATCCTCACGTTGACAAAGTCCTTGTCCCTGACGGACTTTCTTGCATTCTTGACGTCGATCTCAATTGAGCGCTTGAGGGCCTCAAGCGACTCCGGAACCTGGTTGAGGAGCGAGAGGTAGCACCCCTTGTTGTACCACGCCATGCCGTACGTGGGATCCGACTCGATGGCCTTTTCGACTGAGTCGAGCGCCTTTGCGTAGTTTTTCTGCTCGTAGTGCACCAGCCCCTTGAGGTTCCAGGCCTCCGGGTTCGTAACGTCAATGTCAAGTATCTTGTCATATACTGCAAGCGCCTCGCTGTGCTCGTCCAGGTGGAACTTTGCGTATCCGAGCTTTAGCATGGTCTCGACGCTGTTTGGATCTATCCTGAGAGCCTGGTCGAAGGCCATTACCGCGTCCTCGAGCTTTTGGTCTGCCATCAGGTTGATGCCCTTTTTGTAGAGTTTTTTGCGGTTGTAGTCTACGTCTACCAGGCTCCTCTCCTTGGGGATCCCGGACCGTTCTTCTGCAAGTTCGATGTCTGCGCCGCCGCGCCCGGAGTCGTTGTTTTTGGCATCGCCGCCGCCGCCGCCGTTATCATCGCGTCCTGAGGCGGCGTCCCCGTCATGGGCGCCCCGTTTGCCGTCTTCTTTTTCTGTTACAGGCTCGTCACGGCCTGCTGATTTTTTCTGCTCTCCGCCTCTCCGAAACCGGCTCCTCATCGCACCATATGGGTTATTTCTAGTTAAAAATCATCCCCCGCGTCATGGGGGGTGGGGGTGGAGTGGGCGGAGGAGTGAGAGGGAGCGGTGGCGGCAGTCGCAGCATAAGAAGTATGGAGCTTGCGGCTCCGGCTGCGCACCGTGCCTGCATTCCCTGCATGCATGCGTGTCGCGCCGGCGGCGCCCTGCCGGCAGTGCCAAACACTACTACAAACCCGATCGGTTAATCTAAAATACTTGATGTGCATACGCCTCTTGTGTCACTAAAGCCCGGCCTCAAGGTTAGCGGCAAGGCTCCGTTTGCAAAGCCTGGCGTGTACGAGGTCAAGATATCGATATCAAAGTCAAAGCCTTCCGAGGGGGATATCAAAAGCGGCAAATTCGACAGCCTGTGGAGCGGCAATTTTCACCTGCGCGTAGAGAACGGCACATTTTCAGAGACGCTGGGTTCGGAGGAAAACCCGATTCCGGACTCACTAGGGAACTCCCCGACAGCGTGGATTATAGTATCTGACATATTCTCCCCGGCAAGCTCCGTATTTGACGTGCCGTTGGAGCCCTCGCAGAGGGCCGCAAGGGCAGACAAAGACGCAAAGAAGAAGGCGGTGGACGCTTCCGCCAAAAAGAGGCCGGTTCCGCCCCCACCTGCCCCGGAGTCGCCAAAAGCAGCAGCCGCGAAGCGTTCGACTAACGGCGCCCAAAGAAAGTCCGCTGACCTTTCCACCACCGACTTGGGAGCCCCTGGAAAAAAGGAGGCGGGTCCTGCCGCCACCGCCAGCCCTTCCACTATCTCTGATTCTGCCGCCACCGCGCACGCCGGGCGCATGGGCCCTTCGGGGCCTCAGGGCCCTGCCGGCATGCCCGGTCCCGTGGGAAGACGTGGAGCCGTTGGACTCCAGGGCCCTGCAGGTGACAAGGGCCCTGCAGGTGACAAGGGACCCGTGGGTGACAAGGGCATTACCGGTGACAAGGGATCAAAGGGCGACAAGGGCCCCGCAGGCCCGCAGGGCGACAAGGGCGACAAGGGCCCCACAGGCGAAAGGGGCGTTATGGGCGACAAGGGCGTAGCGGGCGACAAGGGCGACAAGGGCGACAAGGGCATTACGGGCCCGCCCGGCGACAAGGGCGACAAGGGCATTACGGGCCCGCCCGGCGACAAGGGCCCCGCGGGCCTCAAGGGCCCCGTCGGCGACAAGGGCGAGCGTGGCATTACGGGCCCGCCCGGCTACAAGGGCCCTATAGGACCGCGCGGTTCTGTCGGCGACAAGGGCGAGAAAGGCCCCTCGGGCCCGCCCGGTGACAAGGGCATCACTGGAACCATAGGACCCCCGGGCGAAAAGGGGACGGCTGGCCCCGTAGGCTCACCTGGTGAAAAGGGGACCCAGGGCCCACCGGGACCAATCGGAGAGTCAGGCCCGCCGGGACAGACCGGCTCCTCTGGCGACAAGGGCCCCCAGGGCCCCCAGGGCCCTGCCGGAGCAAAGGGGCTCACCGGAGTACCGGGCCCACAGGGCGACAAGGGCGACAAGGGCCCCGTAGGCCCACAGGGCGACAAGGGGGAGACCGGACCTCAGGGATCTGCAGGGGAAAAGGGCCCACAGGGCCCACAGGGCTCACAAGGAGAGCGAGGCCCGCCCGGACCACCCGGCGACAAGGGCCCCCAGGGCCCCCAAGGCATTCAAGGACTACAGGGCGAGCGCGGTCCGAAGGGACAACCAGGCCCCGACGGTGAACAGGGCCCCCAGGGCCCCCAGGGCCCCATGGGACCGCAGGGTTCGCGCGGCCCACCCGGATTACCCGGGGAGAAGGGGCCGTCAGGCGGAATGTCCGCGGAACAAAAGGCGATATTCAAGGATCTGCTGGAGCTTCTCACCAACAAGGGTGTCATAACCACCGAGGAGCAGATCAAGCTTATGAGCTATCTGTACTAGGCCGCGATACTGCTCGCGACACTACTACTAGACCTCGTCGGACAAGCGAGACTGATAGTACCTCCGCTTCTGCGTACTACATGACTCGCGTCCCTTCTTGCCCTATCTGCTTCCTCGCCATTCTGCTGGCACGCGCATCATACTGACGCATCCTATGTCATGCGTAAACGTCGGTGTGATGAATGCAATGCAGGTGCGTGACGTTCTGATTGAATTCGCAACGTTGGCTGGCTGGCTGGCTGGCCTAAACCCGGGCAGCCTGCTGTGCCCCGTCCACCTCCAGCTGAGAAATTACGCGTCCAAATTTCGTATCGCCTGACATCATAAAATAAGAAAAACACGTCGCCAAAGCGACGGTTGTGGGTTTGCCACTGTTTTGTGTTATTTCTTGCCTTTGGCCTTTGTTGGCGGCCTACCCGGCTTGCGCTTTGCAACGGTCGCCTTCTTGGCAGCAGTCTTCTTGGCTGGCCTACCCGGCTTGCGCTTTGTAGTTTTTGGTCTTGCCATGCTTTTACCGAAATTATAACTATTTTTCAATGGTTAATATTAAAAAAATTATACAAATCGATCGTAAAAAATAGAGCTGTTTTTTGTAGAAACCGTGTTTTTTACGATCGCAAAATACACGCGTGCGGACGGATATTTTCCAAAATGCAAGGGTTTTGCACAAATACGATCGTGCCTCTTGTTCGCGCGGCATGAACCGAGCCTGCACGCGCCGCGACCTCACTGTAATATCCGCCCCGGCCGTATTTTTGTGCCAATTTTACGAATAAGCAGGGTGTATTTTTGGAGGCGCGGCCCTCTAGCATATTTCCATGACGCTTCATCATCTACCTTTTTGCGCCTCTGTATTTTTGCGATCTTAACCTGCACGCGGTGCGCAGCGCGCCATCCTGCGGTGGCATCCCGTGGCATGCCGCATGCGCTGTTATGTGCGATCCTTTCTGTAAAATTATTTTGTTGCAAAAACCGCTGTTTTGGGACGTTTTTGGGTTTTTTGCACCCGTAGCGGATTTGTACCTGTGGGTTCGGCTCGTTCCTGCCATGGGCGTGCGACGCACGGCCCGCCCACTTTTCAAGGCCGGCCGGTGTTGCGCGGTTTTGCTTGCATGCGCGTAGGCATGACGGCGCGCATGATTCGCTATGCGCCCTTGGCCTTTATTATCGTCAGCACATCCTCGTCCTGCAGTATGTGTCCGAGTCCAACCCTCTGTCCTCCGAACTTGACGCTCTTGCCCCAGATCATTCCGTATCTGAATTCCCTGCGCATCCTGCGGTGAATCTTGTTGCAGACGTCCTCGACGCTGTCACCCTCCCTTGCGATAAGCGGCTCGTCGTAGTCTGTAGGCCCGCCTTTCGGGCGCATGTATATCCTGATGAACCTCAGCTTCTCGTATATCTGCCGCTTGAGGGCGTCTATGTTGACCTCGGCGTTTGCAGAGACCTCGACGGCCGGCGTCCTTGACTCGCCTGCCCTCCTCCGGCGCAGATCCTGCAGGAACTCTGAATCCACTAGGTCAATCTTGTTGAGCACCGTAATGGCCTTGGAGTATGACACGTTGCCCGCCATGTGGTCTGCCAGCTGTTCGGACGTTACATCCTCGCGCGTCACAACCCTGGCGCTGACTACGCCGTACAGGTGCAGTATGTCCTTGAGGTGCCCTTCGGTGATCTTGGTAAGTCTGACCTGCTGCGCAATCGCGATGCCGCCCATCGAGGCCTTCTCTATTGTTATGTTGGGGGGGAGCTGGTTGAGTCGTATGCCTATGTTTCCAAGCTCGTTTATTAGGACGTCCTCGTGGTGCGGCTGGAAGACGTCAAGGACAAGCAGTACGAGGTCCGCGGTCCTTGCGACTGAGAGTATTCTCTTCCCGAGGCCCTTGCCGGACGACGCCCCCTTTATAATTCCGGGAAGATCGAGCACCTGTATCTTTGCGCCCCTGTACTCCATCATGCCCGGCACAACCGTCAGCGTGGTAAACTGGAATGCGCCGACAGTTGACTTTGCATCCGTCAGCCTGTTTAGCAGCGTGGATTTTCCGACGCTTGGCAGGCCTATGAACACCACGGTCGCGTCCCCTGTACGCCTGACGTCAAAGCCGTCGGACTTTGCGCCTGACTTTTTTGCAGTGTTATCTTCCTGCTCTCGCTTTAGCTTTGCAATCTTGGCCTTTAGCAGGCCTATGTGGTGTTCCGTGGCCTTGTTGATCTGCGTCCTTGCCATCTCGTCCTGTATGGCCTTTATCTTTTCGGGAATGCCCATAAGGGCGCCGTCCCGGCCTGTTAAAATAAAACTATTGGATTCCCTGAGGGCCGGCGGAGACTCCGCGGATTCTGCCTTCTTGGCGCGTCCCTGATCCCATGCCGTGGCCCCCTGCATGCATGCTGTCCCCCCCCCCCTGCTGATGCTGGTTACTGTCCCCTGAGATTTCTGCCGGTGCAATTCTTTGCCTGACTCCCTACATCATACGGGCAAACATCTTATTTGCGCGCCATGACGGCCTGACTAAATGGGCAAAAAGGGGGCCGCGCCGGGCCGTAAGGTGTTTGCGGTGGACATTGACGGCACCATAACTGAGAACGGGGGCGGGCGCATACACCTGGGCGCCCTGTCTGCCCTGAGGCGCCTGGAGGAGTGCGGGCACGCCGTGATATTCGTGACCGGGCGCTCGTCAGTGGAGGGATTCATACTGTCTGTCTTTGGGGGCACCACCAACATCGCCGTGGGGGAGAACGGCGGCTGCATAACGGACGGGCCCGACAGCCACACGCTGATAGGCGACAGGGCCGAGTGCGAGGCGGCCTTTGACGCCATACGGCAGGAGATTCCGGACGCGCGCCAAAAGCCGGTATTCCCCCGCATGACGGAGGTGGTGCTGGAGCGCACGTTTGAGGTGGACAGGGCGGCAAGAGTGCTTGAGCGCCGCGGCATGAGCGCGAGGCTTTCTGACAGCCAGTACGCGTACCACATCAACTCGCCGGGGGTCGACAAGGGGGCTGGATTCAGGCGCGTGGCGGAGATGCTGTCCGTGTCAAGGGACGATGTAATTGCGATAGGGGACAGCGCCACAGACGTCCCGCTGTTCAGGGAGGCCGGCACCAGCATAGCCCTTGCAAACGCGTCTGACGGCGTAAAGGCCGAGGCCACGATAACCACGACGTCGGGCGCCGGCGACGGGGTGCTGGAGGCCCTGGATAGTCTGGCACCCGGGATGCTCTCGGTGGCGGGAAGGCGGCGGTGACTGGCAACCATGGCGCAAACGTCTATGAAGGCACTGCTTGAGGAGATACGGCAGCGCCTGCGGCATGGCGTCATACAGGACGCGTGCGCCGCGCTTGACGGGTCCGGTGACGGCGATTCCCATGCACGCACCCTGTCCTTTGACGTCTCGCTTTCAAGGCCCGGGTTTGGGGACGCGAGCTCAAACGTCGCCTTTCTGCTTGCCGGACGGCTTAAGATGAGCCCCCCCGATATTGCGCGCGTCATATCTGCCAAGTACAACGAGAGCAACCCCCCCGGGGGGCTCGTGGTGCGCTCCGTACCGCACCCGTCCGGGCACGTCAACTTTGAAGCCGACTGGGCGCAACTCTCTGAAATCATCCTGTCCGGCGCCGGGCTGGACACGTTCGGGGACTCGGAGATTGGGGGCGGCGCCTCCGTTACGGTAGAGCATACCAGCGTGAACCCCAACAAGGCGCTGCACATAGGGCACGTCCGCAACATCATAATCGGGGACACCGTGTCCCGGATACTCAGAAAGTCCGGGCACGCGGTCAGGGTGCTCAACTATGTGGACGACTCGGGGCTGCAGGTGGCCGACGTCGTCGTGGGGTTCAGGTACCTCGGGTTTTCAATGGATCCGCCGCCCGGAAAGACGTTTGCGCAGTACTGCGGCGACGAGGTCTACGTGAAGACCACGCAGAGGTACGAGTCAGACCCGTCCCTTGAGGGGCTGAGGCACGGTATCCTGAAGGAGATTGAGGACGGCTCGACTGAGGCCGCCATACTTGCAGACGTGATAACGCGCCGCGTGCTTGCCGACCAGCTGCAGACGTGCTGGAACCTCTCCGTATACTACGACTGCCTCAACTTTGAGTCTCACATAATACGGTCTGGCATGTGGGATGCGGTGTTTGGCAAGCTCAAAGACATGAATCTGGTGGACCTTGACCGCAGCGGGGGCAAGAACGACGGGTGCTGGGTGATACGGGACGCGCACGGGGCCGGCGCCGGCCGCAACGAGGATGCGGGCAGCAGAGGCATAGACGACGGCAACGACAACGGCGGCGACGGTGACGACGGCGACACACGCGCCGCCAAAAAGGAGCGCCCGCCTGAGGAGAACCGCGACAAGGTCATAGTGAGAAGCAACGGAACTGCCACGTACATCGCAAAGGACATTCCGTACGCGGCGTGGAAGCTGGGACTGGTCGACGATCCGTTTGGATATGTAAGGTACGGCACCGAGCAGCCCGGGAGCACCACCCTGTGGCAGACCACGCTCGGCCGGTCGGACGGTGCGATGAACTTTGCCGGGGAGCGCGTAATTACGGTAATCGACTCGCGGCAATCCGGGCTGCAGAGAATCGTCTCTGATCTGATGGGGCGCTTCAAGTCAAGCGAGTCCGCGTACGTGCACCTGGCCTACGAGTCGGTCACGCTGAGCTCCGACACGGCAAGGACGCTCGGGATGGAGACGGACAAGCGGCAGGCCCACATGTCCGGCCGCCGCGGGCTCTATGTGGACGCCGATTCCGTATACGAGGCGCTGCGCAGCAAGGTGGCGGCCGAGACGCTCAAGCGCCACCCTGACATGGGCGGCTCGGACGTTGCGCGCATATCCCATGACATCTCCGTTGGAACAATAAGATACGAGATGATAAAGCAGGATCTGGACAAGATAATCACGTTTGACATGGAGCGGTCGCTGAGCCTGGAGGGGGATACGGCGTCCTACATACAGTACGCGGGGGCGAGGGCGTCGAGGATCCTCGAGAGGGCGGGGCGGGAGCCTCCCGACGCAGTCGACTTTGGACTGCTCGGGGGGGAGGATGCCGAGGTTGCACTGATCAGGGCGATTGGCTCCTTTGAAACGGCGGTAGAGGATGCGGCAAGGAACCTCTCACCCAAGGTCGTTGCAAGGTACTGCCATGACTTGGCCGTGTCATTCAACGCGTTTTACGAGCGCAGCCGCGTGCTGGGTCTCGGTGATCCGGGCTTGGAGGACGCGCGACTGTACCTGGTCCGCTCGTTCCGGCTCGCAGTCACGAGGGCGCTAAACCTCGTGGGAATCTCGGCGCCGGACGTGATGTAGCATCGGCGGCCGCGCCCGCCCCTCGCGCAATGCGCCGCCCACCTCACCCGTATATCGACGACTCCGTGGGCCCTCCGCTTGGCGCAGCCGTCCCCTTTGCGAGGCTGCCCAGGTTGGCGCGGAGTATCTTCTGCATGTGCCCGGACACCCTGGCCACGTTGTCCCACGCGTTGTGAAACGTCACCCTGTCGAGCACCTGCTCGTCGACGTGCGAGAATATTGCAAGACCCACCACCTCGCCCCCTGCGTTAACCCACTGGTGCCCCACGCCGCAGGCTGTGCATATGCCGCTTATCTCGATTGCCGCCTTTGCAAACGCGGGGTTGCTTGGTACCAGCAGCTTTGTGTCCTGCGGCATGAACCTCATGTTCACGTTGATGTGTATGCGGTCTTCCCTGTTCGCGTTCTTGCTTACTATGATGTTGTCGCCCACATAGAACTGCCAATCGATGGTCTGGGTTTTGGACCTGACGACCCGGGTCTGATCCTCGTACTTTACATTTGTTATCTTGATGTACTCTTCCACCAGCTGCTTCATCTGTTCCGAGGTCTTTGGCATCTTGCCGCCTCTCCTCCCTTTATCCGTCCCTCTACCTGTCCGTCAGGCCGACGGTACTGCAAGTCCGGCGTCGCCGTCCCTCTTTTCAAATACCCTGTATTCGCCGATTATTGCGTCGCACCCTCCGCACAGGTACTGCCCCCTCTCGACAAGCAGGAGGTTCTCAGAGACCTGCTCGGGTTCCCCGCCGTCGCTCTCCGGGCTTACCTTGGGCGGCCCGTCAAACTCCTTTTTGCAGCCGTTGCACGCATGCCCCGACATCTTGGACTGCTCTATCTTTCCGACCGGCGCCAAAAACAGTTTGCCGACGCCTAGGTCCGCCGCCTTTGTCTGCTCCTCAGTCAGGTCCGCTACTATGCTGCCGCCGGATCCAAACAGCCTGAGTTCTGCCATGGGCGTGCTACGGACGCCATTCAATTATACGTTATGGATCATTTTTGGGGCCCCGTGCCGACTGACCCGGCCCCGGTGCTGGTGGCGATGTATTGCGCGATTATTCTGAAGGCCGGACTCCTGCTACTTGCATTTGACCTGGCGCCGCCAATGCCGTTTGATATTGGGCGCTCTGCATTGCGCGCAAGCCTAGCGCGGCATTCTGTTTCTAGACGCGCAAGACCCCGCTATGAAAAATACGCCGCGGTCCCCCGAGCAGTACTGCGCGGAACCCGGCAGGGCGCCGGCCTGCGCGCCCAAACGGCGCGTTCGCGCGCGGCCCCTCACGCGCGCGAGAAACCGGCCTTGGACCGGGACGATTAAAACAGGCCGTGGGCGGCAGTGCCGAAGGAGGCCGCACTTGTAACCGCGCCAGACAAAACTAATAACAGTTGGCCGTCTTGGCACGGCATGATAGAGCACCTCTGGCTCATCCCGCTCGGGTTTGCGTCGGGACTGCTTGGCTCCATGACCGGGCTTGGCGGCGGGATAATTACGGTACCCGTAATGGTGTTTCTCGGGTTCCCGCACACGCTGGCGGCCAGCAACAGCCTTCTTGCCACGTTCAGCAACGCGGTCGCCTCTACCATCTCGTACTCCCGGCAGAAGCGCATCGAGTACGCGTTGGGCCTCAAGCTCGGACTTATGTCGCTTCCGGGCACGGTGGTGGGCGCATGGGTGACGTCAGACGTGGCGCACCACAACTTTCAGTTTCTGTTCGGGCTGGTGCTCGTCGTGTCGGCCGCGTACCTGCTGATAAAGCCGAGGCTCACAAGGGATGCCGAAAAAAAGGCGGCCGGCGGCAAAAACCCGCTGTACTCGTTTCCGGGACTGATGATTGTATTCCTGGCGGGGGTGAGCTTTTTTGCCGGCATGACCTCGTCGTTTTTTGGCATAGGCGGGGGCATAATATTCGTCCCGCTGATGGTCGCGGGCCTTGGAATGTCGATAAAGAGGGCCGCCCCGACGTCGCAGATGATACTGCTGTTCGCGTCACTCTCCGGCATTACGGTGCACGGGTTCCTGGGCAATCCGGATCTACTGCAGGCCTCGTTTATGGCCATTGGCGCCTTTGCCGGGGGGATAACCGGGGCGCGCCTGTCAATAGAGGCAAAGGAGCGCAACCTCCGGCTGCTGACGTTTGGCGTGATACTTGCGGCGTCCGCAAAGATGTTCTACGACTCGACGCTCGAGACCGCAGAGCCGGTTGTGCCCTGACCCCTTGCCGGCGGGTTCTTCCTTATTCTGTAGATGTTGCGCCTCGAGAGCAGCGCGAGGCCCCTGCCCTCGACTGTCGCCTCGTAGTCCACTGAGATCCTGCCGTACTCGCCGCTTGCGTCGGCCACGCCGGATATGACAAAGGTCACACTCAGCGCGTCCCCCGCGTAAACCGGGGCGAGAAACCTCACGCTGCGCCCGCCCCAGTCCGGATCACCGTCGGAGCCGGCCAGTATGATGTGGTTGCCGTATACCTCCTCGAGCCTTGAGAACTCGCCCTCGATTCTGGAGAGGAGCGCCCTGCCTGGTATGATGCGCCTGCCATCTCGCTGACCCTCCTCTAAAAACGCGTTCTTCACGCGTGCAAACTCTATGTATCCGTCTAGCTCCTCCCCGGTGATTACAAGTTCGGCCCGCAGCCTGTCGCCCGTGCAAAACTCGTCGAACCTCTTCATCTCTATCCGCGGCCGGTGTCATCTACAATAGGATGCATGTTCGGTCAGCGCGCCTCGTCCGTGCAGAATATGACCGTGGACAGGGATGTCGCCGGCGAGCCTCCCCCTTCTGCCGCCCTGCCGTCGCCGGCGGCGGCCGGCGTGATGACCGTATCAAACACGTCTGCAACCTTTTGCGGGTCGGGCTCCGCTCCCGTCACGGAGCCGGGCAGTGCCGCAAACACCCTGATTCTGGATCCCAGCACGTCGCTGAGTTCCTGGTTGACCGTGGTGACGAAGGGCCGAAGCGCCCCCCTGAACACCTCTGCCTGGGCCCTCTGTATGCCCGTGGTCTTTTTGCCGGATGGCAGCCGGGGGCCCACGATTATAATCGTGCCGTCCGTGCCCTTGAACCGTCTGGGGTCCTCGCCGCCCCCGGGCACGAACATGCCCAGCACGCTCTGCGCCGATACGGCGGGCCTGATGACAAACTTTGAGACGAGCCCGTCCCACTCCTTGCGCGTAATCTTGGTCATCCTCTCTATTTCCGGGACGCTGCCCGTGTAGTGTACGGCCCCCAATATCTTTCCCTTTTTCTGCTGGGCGGTCCCGAGCCACCTGGAGACCTCTTCTGGGTCGGCTAGGTTTATCACGTGCGAGTGCATCTTCTTGGCGATGCGCTCAGCGGCCTCGGCGGGCGCCGCGTCTGACACAAAGCACACCACGTCCCCACCGCAGTCGTCCTGTATGTGGGACGCCATGTGCTCTACGTGCCGCACGTCTGCCATGTCCGTGGGATCGGCCGTGATTACGATTATGCCCTTTCCGCCTGACAGGTCCGGCCCTGCCCTTGGCGCGGGCAGCGCGCCTGCGACGTGCGGCTTTACCGGGTAGAAGACCCTGTCGCCCGGCACGACCTTGCCGTCGAGTATTGCCGACATCTCGTCGCCGCACAGGTTCAGCACAGATTCTGCGACCTGATCCTGCGACAGGAACTCCTGGTTTGCAATCATCCGCGACGTGTTCTTCTGCACCTTTTCTGCAATGTACTGTATCTTTTCGAGCAGGCCTGTGAGGATCTTGGAGGCCTCCTCCTCTGCCATGCCCTTTTCGTGCGACATCGCCCTTGCGGCAGACGCAACCCCCTCCGACACCGTCTTCTCATCCTCGCCCAGCAGCGGCAACAGCCTTTCGGACGCGTACCTTTCCACCTCCGCGGGGCTCATGGACTCGTACCCGCTCACCCTCATGAACTCTGCAGCCGCCTTTGGGTACACGGTCTTGTATATCCTGTCCGAGTGGACGGGCCCCGGGTTCGTCGCGATGGACGCGATGCCAGTCCCGGCTAGCTCCCATGACATCATCTCTGCAAGCCTGTTCTTTGCGCCCTGGGATGCGGTGTACGGGCTTCTGAACCTGTAGGGCCGCTGCTCGAGGGGCCTCTCCTCCGTAAAAAAGGTCGATATCGTGACAATCTTGCCGCCCCGTTTCATCACCCTGAGCGCCTGGACCGATCCCCAGAACGTCCCGGTCAGGTGTATGTTTACGGTGCTCTCAAAGTCTTTTATCGACGCGTTGGCAAAGCAGGTGACCGGCCCCGACACCCCCGCGTTGTTTATCATATAGTCTACTATAGTGCCGTCTGCCGCCAGCCTGTCGAACATGGAGCTGACGCCCGCCTCGTCGGCCACGTCCACCCCGGGAAATATCGTAACCTTGGCGTCCCCGTGGCCCTGCTGCCGCGCGACGTCCCTGAGTTCCGCCGCCGCGGACTCCAGAGGTTTCCTTCGCCTTCCCAGTATGATCACGTTTGTCCCGTATCCGGCAAACTTTTTTGCTATTGCAAGGCCTATCCCGGTGCCGCTGCCAGTGATCAGGGCGGTCTTGCCTGCAAAACCCATGGCTGTTCGGCTCCGCTTTGATATTTATTTTGATTGATTCAAACACGCTATGCTGATCGGGCAGCTGGCTGATTCGCAGCGTTTGATCTGAAATGACCTCTCCTGCCTGATGCTTGTGCGCCGGGAATGCTGAGTACGCGCGCGGCATACTGCGCGTTTTTTCCCGTCCTACTTCGTTTCGCATGACTGGGATGCCCGCCGTCCGAGATGGCGCCATGCTACCGCGAAACGGGCCGGCCTGTGTCACTTGGAGTGTAATATTCATCCGCGCCTGCGGCCCGCTCCGGTAGGACTGTGGGTGGCTCTGCTTGCCACGCCTGTTGCGCAGGCCAAAAAACAGGCCGTAAGAAACAACGGGAACGGCTTGATGCGCTGCAGATACTTTCCCTGTGGGAAGGGATCAGAGACCTCGGGCCGGCCGCCTCGACTCTGGGAATGACGCGTCGCTCGTGGAGCTGATCTGTAACGGGCTCCCCGTTTTAGGCAAACGTTGGGGAGCGCTGCCCGCACCAGTCCGTGTTTCTGAGGTTCCCTGGCATGTTGCCATACTTCCCCCCCCACCCTTCCCTCCGACAGCAACAGCGATAGCAGCGCCGCGTATCGTCGAGTCCGTTCTATATGTCTACGTCATACGTCCCGGTGTGGTAATCTGCATGCCGTCAAGTTTCTCTAGCGTGACCTGCGTATTCTGCTGTCGGCAAGACGATGTGTTTGTCCTTGACAACGCGCGGCGTTCGGGTATCAAGCCGCGCGGACAGGCGCGCCGGTTCTGTTTGTTGTTGCCTGCCTGTCCTCGATGCGCCCGTACTTGCAAGGTATAGGCGCCTGCGCCAACATGTTGGGGGATGTCGTGAATTATCTACATATGCGCAGACTGGTTGTAGGGATCTGAGGCGGTGGCGGAGCAGGAGGCGTATCGCCTATAATTGTAACGGGATTGCCAATCGACGCCTCGATCTGGTTTCCGGACGTGTCGCGCACGGCGCCAGCCGCGATGTCGAGCCTGGGCGCTACAAGGTCCGCGGCGTGCAGGAACTGGGCGGGGGTGAGCGTTATGGATATGGCCGCGTCGTCATATATCGTATTCAGCGTGGCGCCCGCCAGCGCCACCCTGTTTGTCCCGCCGGCCTCCCCGATGAGGAACCTGCCAAGCATCACGTTGCCGGGTGGAGTCACGTCTACCGTGTCGTTGAACAACAGGGCCAGGATCCCCGTATCCTCGTAGAGTACGGTCCCCTCAAGTGCCAGCGACGTGTTGTCTATGACCGTGATTGTATTGTTCGCCGACGCCTCGATCTGGTTTCCGGACGTGTCGCGCACGGCGCCGGCCACGATGTCGAGCCTGGGCTCTACAAGGGCTGCGGCGTGCAGGAACTGGGCGGGGGTAAGCGTTATGGATATGGCCGCACTGTCAGATGTAGTGCCCAGCGTGGCGCCCGCCAGCGCCACCCTGTTTGTCCCGCCGGCCTCCCCGATGAGGAACCTGCCAAGCATCACGTTGCCGGAAGTCATGTCTATCGCGTCGTTGAACAACAGGGTCAGAACTCTGGTGTCTTTGTCGAGTACGGCCTCCTCGAGTGCCGGCGGCGTGTTGTCTATGACCGTTATTGTGTTGTTCGCCGATGCCGCGATGCGGCTTGTAGATATGTCGCGCACGGCGCCGGCTCTGATGTCGAGCCTGGGCGCTACAAGGTCCGCGGCGTACATGAGCTGGGCGGGGGTGAGCGTTATGGATATGGCCGCGTCGTCATATATCGTATTCAGCGTGGCGCCCGCCAGCGCCACCCTGTTTGTCCCGCCGGCCTCCCCGATGAGGAACCTGCCAAGCATCACGTTGCCGGAAGTCATGTCTATCGCGTCGTTGAACGACAGGGTCAGAACACTGGTGTCTTCGTTGAGTACGGCCCCCTCGAGTGCCGGCGGCGTGTTGTCTATGACCGTGATTGTATTGTTCGCCGACGCCTCGATCTGGTTTCCGGACGTGTCGCGCACGGCGCCGGCCTCGACGTAGATCTTGGGCGCGGTAAAGGCCTTGACGTACAGGAGCTGGGTGGGAGTGAGTGTTATGGATATGGCCGCACTGTCAGATGTAGTGCCCAGCGCGGCGCCCTCAAGCGTCACACCCCCGGCCCACCCGATGATGAACCTGTCAAACATCACGTTGCCGGGGGGAGTCACGTCCGCCGCGTCGTTGAACGACAGGGTCAGAACACTGGTGTCTTCGTTGAGTACGGCCCCCTCGAGTGCTGGCGGCGTGTTGTCTATGACCGTTATTGTATTGTTCATGGACGTTGCAATGGGGTTTGCCAACGTGCCGCGCACGGCGCCGGCCTCTATGTCGAGTCTGGGCGCTACAAGGTCCGCGGCGTGTAGGAGCTGGGCGGGGGTGAGCGTTATGGATATGGTCGAGTTGTCAGATGTAGTGCCTAGCGCGGCGCCCGCCAGTGACATGCCTCCGATGAGCATCCTGCCAAGCATCACGTTGCCGGGGGGAGTCACGTCCACCGCGTCGTTGAACGACAGGGTCAGGATCCCCTCATCCTTGTAGAAGACGGCCCCGTCAAGCGCCGGCAACGTGCGGTCTGTAAAGGCCGGGCCCAGCGTAACGATGTGCACGGCGCCCCTGTTGTCGCCACCCGTATCGTCAAACTTGGCGCCCACCGCCAGGTCGGCCACGCCGTCGCCGTTGATGTCTGCAGATGTCACGGATGTTCCAAATTCGTCCAAGTTTTCCGTGACGGGCCCGTTCTTTATCTTGTTGTGGATCTCTACGGTAAGCTTTGCAGAGCCGTTGGAATTCATCAGCATGACGTATACGGAGCCCTCGTCAGAGCCGCCCGCGTCGTCCTTGCCGGCGCCCACCGCCATGTCCGGTACGCCGTCGCCGTTGATGTCGCCCAGGGATGCCACGGACGTTCCAAACCTGTCATTCATGGACAGGCTTGGGCCACCATTCAGGTTGTGGGCGATCTTTGTAGTGCTATCTGCCGCACCGCTGCGCTTCATCGTCATTACGTACACGGCGCCACAGTTATTGCCTCGCGCACAGTCGTCCTCGCCGGCGCCCACCGCCATGTCCGGTACGCCGTCGCCGTTGATGTCGCCCAGGGATGCCACGGACGTCCCGAATCTGTCCTCCTGATCCAGGCTTGGGCCACCCGTCTGTTCGTGGGGAATCTTTGCCGTAATCTCTTCCTGGGCATTCGACTTCATCAGCATTACGTACACGGCGCCCGTCTGCCTGTTTCCGGGGCTGTCTTCGCGGTTGGCTGAGGGGGCGCCCACCGCCATGTCCGTTATGCCGTCGCCGTTGATGTCGCCCATGGGTGTCAAGGACCACCCGAACTGTTCTCCTCTCAACGGGAAGTTGTCATCTGGGTCCTTGATCTCTAGGATGTCATTTGCCGTACCTGTATTGGTCATCAGCATTAGGTACGCTGTACCGCTGTTCCCTCCCGCACTGCCGTCATGCTTGTAGACACCCACCGCCATGTCCGGCACCCCGTCGCCGTTCCAGTCGCCCACGTGTGCCACGGACACCCCGAATCCGTCCTCCCGGTTCAGGCTTGGGCCGCCGTTCAGGCTGTGGGCGATCTTTGTAGTGCCCTTTACCGTGCCGTCGCGGTTCATCATCATTACGTACGCGGCGCCCGTATCTGGGAGGGTCGCATTGTGGTCGTCTGAGGAGGCGCCCGCAGCCAGGTCCGGCACCCCGTCGCCGTCGAGGTCGCCCAAAAATGACACGGACACCCCGAATATGTCGTTGTCGTCCAGGCCGGGGCCGTTGTCCGTAGTGTCGTCGATCTTCACTGTGCCGAGCACGAACCTGTTGAAGTCTACCGGTATGACATGCACGGCGCCCCTGTCCTTGCCGCCCGCGTCGTCCCCGGTGGCGCCCGCCGCCATATCCGGCACCCCGTCGCCGTCGAGGTCCCCCATGTATGCCACGGAGAACCCGAACCTGTCGCCGTCATCCAGTGGGGGGCCGTTTTCCGAGTTGCTGTGGGTTTCGGTGGTGAGCATTACCGTGCCGTCCGTATTCATGAGCATGACGTGCACGGCGCCCCTGGTATCGCCGCCCGCGTCGTCCCCGGTGGCGCCCACCGCCATATCCGGCACCCCGTCGCCGTTGAGATCGCCCAACGACGCCACGGACACCCCGAAGAAGTCCTCATTATCCAGGCGTGGGCCGTTTTCAGTACCGCTGTCGATCCCCGCGGTACGCTTTATGGAGCCATCGCGGTTCATGAGCATGACGTGCACGGCGCCCCTGTTGACGCCGCCCGCGTCGTCCCAGGGGGCGCCCGCCGCCAGGTCCGGCACCCCGTCGCCGTCCAGGTCGCCCACGTATGCCAAGGACGTCCCGAAGACGTCGTCGTTATTCAGGCGGGGGCCGTTCGCGGTCGTGCTGTTGATCTCCACGGTGCGGTTTACCAGGCCGTCGACGTTTGTGATGCTGTCGCGGTTCATGAACATTATGTGCACGGCGCCACTGTTGGCGCCGCCCGCGTCGTCCCCGTTGGCGCCCACCGCCAGGGCGGGCACCCCGTCGCCGTCCAGGTCTCTCAGCAGCGCCACGGACGACCCGAACCTGTCGCCGTCGGCCAGGGCGGGGCCGTTCATGGTCGTATCGTTGATCTCCACGGTCTGCTTTACCGTGCCGTCGCGGTTCATCAGCATTATGTGCACGGCGCCCCTGTTGCTGCCGCCCGCGCCGTTGTCCCCGGGGGCGCCCACCGCCATGTCCGGCACCCCGTCGCCGTCCAGGTCGCCCAGCGGCGCCACGGACACCCCGAAGCCATCGTTGGCATCCAGGCGGGGGCCGTTCGCGGTCATGTTGTTGATCTCCACCGTGCTCCCTATGGAATGGTCGCGGTTCCTAAACATGACGTGCACGGCGCCACTGTTGGCGCCGCCCGCGTCGTCCCCGGTGGCGCCCGCCGCCATGTCCGGCACCCCGTCGCCGTTGAGATCGCCCAGCGGCGCCACGGACACCCCGAAGCCATCGTTGGCATCCAGGCGTGGGCCGTTTGCGCTGGATCCGTCGATCTTCATGGTGTTTCGTATGAGGCCGTCTGCGTTCACCGGTATGATGTGAACCGTGCCGCGGTTGGCGCCGCCCGCGTCGTCCTGGTTGGCGCCCACAGCCAGGTTGAGCGTACCGTCGCCGTCCAGGTCGCCCAGCGACGCCACGGACACCCCAAAGTTGTCACCGTCGGCCAGGGCGAGGTCGTTTTCCGCGCCGCCGTTGATCTCCGCGGTATGCTTTACCGTGCCGTCGCGGTTCATCAGCATTATGTGCACGGCGCCCCTGTTGCCGCCGCCCGCGTCGTCCCAGGGGGCGCCCACTACCAGGTCCGGCACCCCGTCGCCGTCCAGGTCGCCCAGCGGCGCCACGGACACCCCAAAGTTGTCGCCGTTATCCAGGCGCGGGCCGCCGCCCTGCACGGTGCCGTTGATCTCCACGGTGCGGCTTACCAGGCCGGCGACGTTTAGGGTGCCGTCGTCGTTTATGGCGCCGTCGCGGTTCATCAGCATTATGTGCACGGCGCCCGCTTGGGAACCACCCGCATCATCCCCGGGGGCGCCCACCGCCAGGTCCGGCACCCCGTCGCCGTTGAGGTCTTCCAGCAGCGCCACGGATTCCCCGAACCTGTCGCCGTCGGCCAGGGCGGGGCCGTTCATGGTCGCATTGTTAATCTCCACGGTCTGCTTTACCGTGCCGTCGCGGTTCATCAGCATTATGTGCACGGTTCCCATGCCGCCATCCTTGCTGGCGCCCGCCGCCAGGTCCGGCACCCCGTCGCCGTTGAGGTCGCCCAGCGACGCCACGGATCTCCCAAAGTCGCCAAAGCTTTCCAGCTGGGGGCCGTTCTGGGAGGTGCCGTTGATCTCCACGGTGCGGCTTATCAGGCCGGCGACATTTAGGGTGCCGTCTTTGTCGTTTATGGCGCCGTCGCGGTTCAACAGCACGACGTGCACGGCTCCCGCATCGTTGCCTCCCGAGTCGTCCCAACGGGCCCCTACTACCATGTCCGGCATGCCGTTGCCGTCCAGGTCGCCCGCGGATGCCACGGACATCCCAAACTCGTCTCTGGTGTCCAGCTGGGGGCCGTTCGTGGTCATGTTGCTGATCTCCACGATCTGCTTTACCGTGCCGTCGCGGTTCATCAGCATTATGTGCACTGCGCCCGTCTCTAGATTCTTGTCCGGGATGTCGTCGTCCCGGGGGGCCCCTACCGCCAAGTCCGGCACCCCGTCGCCGTTGAGGTCGCCCAGCGGCGCCACGGACATGCCAAAAAAGCCGTTGTTGTCCAGGACGGGGCGGTTTTTCGAGAGGCTGTTGATCTCCGTGACTGAGGCGTACGACGCGCTGTTGGCTGCGTACGCGACGTCGGGGCCGAACTCTAGGAATATGTTGTGAACTCCGGCCGTGTTGACCCCGAGCTTCAGGTGGCCTGTGCCGTTGCTGGAGTAGTCCGAAAACACCATCCGATCACCGTCGACTGACGGGACGAACTTCGCCGTGCCGTTGTCCAGATCGTCAAAGTATATGTCCGGCGCGGAGCCTTGCAGCGCGGTACCGTTGGCAGCGGAGACAGTCAGGTCATGCGTCCCGGTGGTGACGAACTGCACGGTCCAGTATCCGCCGACCACGGGGTATGACTGGGGGTTTAGGACGTGGATGCCGTCGACGTATGTATTCGAATTTTTTGTCTCCGCTGACTGCCCCGGGCCTGCGGCGCCCTGCGCGTGCGCGCGGGGCCATGCATGTGGTTTTCCTTCCGTCCCTCCCCCGTCCTCCGCCCAGCCTTTCTTCTCTGTAGCGTGTGTGTCTGACTCCCCTGTGCCCGTCGCTACGCTGAATGACAAAAACAGTGCCAAGGCGCATGCAGCGCACAATGAGAGATACAGCCTGCTGTGGATCGTAGAGTGTGAAGCGGGGAGCCGTACAAAGACTGACATATTCTTTTCCCTTTTACAACTCTGTTTCCTAATTCCTCCCCCACATGCCGGCCAAGTCCAGGCCGGGCGGCATCATGGGCTTCATGCCGTCACGACGTCACACCCCCCCCCCGCCTCCCGCGCAATCGACTCGTCCCTCCACCTGTTGTACAGGGCC
>JAJEHG010000016.1 GCA_022823825.1 Nitrosopumilaceae archaeon
GGTATGGACGCCGTCATATAGATCTGACGGTATTTGATCACTGTGTGGGTGTCCGGGGCATCATGCGGTTACTTGGCAGTGCACGAAAACCCCGTACCTGTCGGGAACTGGCGTGACCGGGCTTAAATTCCATCTACTGTAACAAAGGTATCTTGGGTCGTGGCCGCGAATACCGCC
The DNA here is from genome assembly GCA_022823825.1 of Nitrosopumilaceae archaeon. Taxonomy (GTDB): domain Archaea; phylum Thermoproteota; class Nitrososphaeria; order Nitrososphaerales; family Nitrosopumilaceae; genus Nitrosopumilus. Next base: position 178 of record JAJEHG010000016.1, read on the forward strand.
ACGCTCTCCCTGCCATGCTGGTCAATCAGCTCGACCAGCTGGTTGTTCAAATCGGTCAGCGACTGGACGTTCTGCTCAGTGTCGCCGGGGCCATATATGGGGATAGAGGGGAGTATGTAGTGGTCGTGCAGGTCGTCTGGGATTCCGCCCGAGTCTACGAACGGCTTGAGCCCCACATCGGTAACTATGAGGGCCCTGTCGACGCCCTGCCTGTCAAACTGCTCTACAAGATTTGTGCCCTGCGTCAAGCCGTTGGGCACCAGTCTGAAGAGGTTGTCGTTCGCATACAGGGAGGGAGCAAAAGTGGCCTGGGAGGCGGGTGATACAAGTATTGTATTTGGATAACGAGCGCTTACGTACCCCTGCACATGTAGGAGGGACAGTTCGTCGGACGGGGCGATAAAGTGCTTGGTGCCGTTCTGGACGGCAGCATCAATCCTCTGTTGTGTCATGTCCGCCGAACAAAGCAGACTCTGAGTATCACCCCTGATGTCGATGAATTCCAGCGTCAGCATGGTGTTGATTTGGGGTATGGCCTCCTCGTTCCAAGCGTCCCGGGCAAGCTTCATTGCATCTAGGGGCCCGGTCTCGAAGAGGGGCGGGCATGCCGAGAGCACGCCGATCTTTATCTCGGTGGTCTGCGCCATCGCAGTCTCTGACATGCCGACTGCGGCCAGGGCTGCCACGGCTACCGCCGCTACGATCAGCAACCTGCCCATGGTGTACGGGGCAGAGGCGGCCTTTGAACCGCGCGCCGGCGCCTCGCTCGTGGTGTGTCGGGGATGAAGATCGTACCTGTACACTATTGTAGTGCAAACTAGCCAGTTAATAACATTTGTGAACGCAGCTGCATACGGTGGGCAGAGCCCCGTACGGCGACATCCATTGATATTAACATATATGAAACCAGATCCCGCTGCCGCAGCCGCTCTCACGCCTCGCGCATGCCGCACGTAACCCAAAGCGTCAGATGATGCGGGTTCGGCAGCATACACCACGGCGGATGCGGGCGCCAGATGAGCCTGTCGTCCACCGTCCTACTATTCGGTCCGTCAACCAGTCATCCTGCCTGCGCCGCGCGCCCTTCAAGCCATTTTGCGCACGCCCCGCTTATGCCGTCGGCCGACTCGCTTAGGAGGCGGCGCCCGGCCTCGGCCGTCGCGCCGGTCGGATCCCCCCAGATGCCGTTGCCGGTCGCCTCCGGAAACGACCGCTTTGCAAGCTCGGATATCTCCCCGACTTGCTCCGGCGGCATGCCGTCAGTTACCAGTCCCTTTTGCGCCAAGTCCATCCTCACCGAACCGGCCGATATTGCCAGCATCATGGAGGTCTCCGCAAACCCGGCATGGCCCAGCCCCTCATGCTGTTGCTGCATGTAGCGCCAGTAGTGGAACACCCGGACGGCGGGCCCATCGCTGCCGGCCGACTCCCCCATCGGGCGTTCAAGCCTGCCAAGCGCCTCCATGTTCCCGTGGTGGCCGTTTATTATGATTATACTGTCGATTCCGCCCCCGTGCAGCGACCTGCACAGGTCCGACACCGTCTGATACAGCGAGTCCGGGCTCGTGCTGGCGTTGAAGAGCGGCGCATGCTCGTACGACACGCCGTACGCCACGACCGGCAGCAGCAGGTAGCCGTTCCGTCCGGCCACCATGCGGGACACCTCCGACGCGATGACAGAGTCAGTCGAGACCGGCAGGTGGGGCCCGTGCTGCTCAAGCGAGCCGACGGGTATTACTGCTGTTGCGGCTGCTGTCACTGGTGTCTCATCTGACCCTGTTGCTGTTGTCGTCGTCTCCGCGGCGCGGGCGCCCCCGCGCACGGACGCCCGGATGTCGGGATCGGCCATCCCCCAGGCTTCGCGGCACGCGCCCACGGGCGTCACCTCCTCCGCACGTGCACCTTGCGCCACCTGACCTCGAGCCTGCCTGCAAGGTGCATCTTCAGGGCCTTGAAGAGCAGCGCCGCCTCCAGCCGCTGCCCCCTCTGCTTTATCTCCGCAAGCGTGTAGTCGGGGTCCGCCTCAAAGGAGTCCTGGAATATTATGGGCCCCTGGTCCAGGTCCTCCGACACGTAGTGGGCCGTCACCCCCACTATCTTGGTGCCGCGCTCGTGGGCCTGCTCGTACGCCGACGCGCCGGGGAACGCCGGGAGCAGCGACGGGTGTATGTTGATGATGCGGTTGGGGTACCTCCACACAAAGTTCGGGGTCAGTATGCGCATGTACCGCGCCAGCGCAATCACGTCGATGTCGTATTTCTTGCACGCGCGCAGGATGCGCTCCTCTGCCTTTGACTGGTTTCTCTCCTGTATCAGCACGAACGGTATGCGCGCGCGCCTCGCGACGGGTGCAAGCGTCCTCTCCGTGCCTATCACCACCGATATGTGGCCCGCGAGTGATCGGCGCCCCGCGATTATGGCCTCGAGGCAGAGCGGCTCCCTTGTGACCATCACGGCTATGTTCTTCTCCGAGTTCGTCTCGTGGTGCACCGAGACCTCCATGTTCTGCTCGGAGGCGAGGCGCTGTATCTCCCTGTCAAGCCGCCCCGTGTCGACATCCCGCGCAAACGAGACCTCCATGTGCATCCCGAAGAGCCCCTTTATGACGTTCTGGTTTATCTTCTCGACGTTGCCGTCCTGCCTGAATGCAAAGTTGGTGAACGCGGCGACCACCCCCTCCTTGTCGGGGCCCACCGCCGTGATCCCCACTACGGTTTTCTTTGGTTTGCGGCTCATTATGGACGGTTACGGGAGGGACGGGCGGGCATATTAATTCTTAAAAACTGTGGCGGACTGTGACAAAAAGCATTATAAGGTAGCAGTACGGTACAATTACATGTCCCATACTGCAAGAAAACGGCAGTATGGCGCTTACTATACAAAGCAGAGCCCATTCGAACTGAAGCCGTTTAAGAACTGGGCCCGAAGCGCCAACCTTGACGACTGCACGGTTCTAGAGCCTTTTGCCGGGGCCAACGACATAGTGCACATGTTACAGGATTCCAACATGTGCTCAAAGTTTGCATGCTATGACATTGCAGGTAGGACCGGACAGTCTGCAAAAGACGGCGTTCAGATAAGACGCCGAGACACACTCGAGTCGTTTCCAACTGGATATCACGCATGTGTAACGAACCCACCTTGGCTTGCCCGGAACTCCGCCCGCCGCAGAGGCCTCGAATTCAATGTTCCCGACATATATGACGATATTTACAAATATGCCTTGGAATTGGCGCTTGCAAATTGTGCCTATGTTGCTTTTATAATACCTGCCACGTTTCTTCGAAGTCGTCGACTCCATAACAGATTGAAAACATTTGTATTGTTAGAAAAAAAACTCTTTATGGATACTGACAATCCCGTATGCCTAGCATTGTTTACGCCGCGTCCGCAACGAACGGAAATCTGGGCCAACAATGAATACATCGGATATCTTGACGAACTGGAGGATAAGTACAGCCTCAACATCCAGACCATGTCAGACAAACGCGTACGTTTTAATGCTCCCGAGGGCACATTGGGTTTGATAGGAGTAGACAACACCAAAAAAGCATCCATAGAATTTTGCCGAGGTTCCGACCTAGCGCACCGTACGGTCAAGCACAGTGACCGGAGCATAACCAGAATTGATCTAGAAGACAAAGTGACATCAAAGAAGATAGATGAGTTGAATGGGGTTTTAAACAAATTCCGCCGAGACATACACGATATATTTTTGGCTCCATTCAAGGGACTAAGAGAGGACGGACGCTACAGGAGGCGGCTGGATTATGCGACTGCAAGGGGGCTAATTTTACATGCTCGACTACAAGACTAGAATCCGTGACGAGTGGCACCTGAATTTCAAAAATAACGAATTATCAAAAGGACGTATCAAATCATATTGTGAAAGGACAGGGTATGATCAGTGCACAGTGGATAAAAAGATTGCAAGGGATGAGATGTTCCGATGGTGTTTTGTGGTGGATCCAAAACGACAAAATATATCTGAGAAAATTGCCGCAAAGCGTATAAAATCAATAGAGGGGGTTTCATCATTCAAAAAATATGGCACCAAAGATCTGTTCATAGTTGCAGGTGCTCTAAAAAAGAAAAAAGAACTCAAGGGGATGAAGCCAGAATCAAAAAGTATTGATTTTGGGTGGAAGTACGGCGGACGAGACTTTTATGCATCCCACAAATACACAAAAGAGTCAGGAGGTTCGCAAGGCAGTCAATATAACGATATTCAAAAATTTATTACTGACGCCAACGAAGTAGGCGGACGAGATATTTTTGTGGCAATAGTCGATGGAGAATACTATAACACCATAGATTCAAATGCCAATATGACTAGACGTAAACGGTTAGAGCAGAGGGCAAACCAGAATAATGTTTTCGTAAAATCCACAGACGAACTGGAAGAGTTTCTATTCAGATTCAGATAAAACCTTGACGCCAAAATTACGCAGGAAGCATAATCGCGATCATCTTGCCAACATGCTATGCAAAGCACGGTATATAGCAAAGAATGGCTCATGCTGGACTAAAGTACAGAATAGTTACAAGGCAGGAGTGGTGCGGGAGATGGGATTTGAACCCACGAACTCCTAAGAGATAAGGACCTGAACCTTACGCCGTTGACCAGGCTGGGCGACTCCCGCACAGGGACGGCGCAGCTTGTGAAATATGTACTTTGAGATGGCCGCCCCCGCCCGTGCAGCATGTGCGTGCGGGGGAGTGGGTGGAGGCGAGGGTGGAAGCCGGCCGCCTAGCGTCACAGTGGAGGCATGCATGCCCGGCGCATGCGACACGCGCGTCACGGGCTGTTTCCGCCTCCTTACTGCCGCCGCCGCGCCGTCCGCGCGGCCCCGGGTTAGCCCTTCTCCAGACTCTCGGTCTTTTGCGGCCGCTCCGGCAGTATCCCGTGGGGGCGGAATATCAGCACCAGTATCATCAGTCCACCGAGCGCCAGATAGTCAAGCCAGATGATGTCAAACGGCAGCAGCCCGTCAAGCGAGTCGTTGTAGTATATGACCAGCTTCCTGATCGCCACGAACAGGAGCGTCCCGACGAGGACGCCCTTGTTGTTGGCCATGCCGCCGACTATAATCATGACGAACGGGAGGAACGTCCAGTTCAGCCTGTCATACCCGAATGCGACCACGCCCTCCACGTACGAGGCGTACATCACGCCGCCCACCGCGCCGAGCATCCCGGCAAGCATCATGACCTTGAACTTTATCTTGACGTGATCGCGCCCGAGAGTCTGCAGCGCGAGGTCGTCGTCGCGCGTTGCCCTCAGCAGCCGTCCCACCGGCGACTTTGTAAAGCGCGCCACGAGCAGGTAGATGACCCCCGCGAACGCCAGCAGTACGAAGCTGGCAGTCAGGAACCTGTACTCGTTTGGCATGAACGCCAGCATGTCAGGTATCGAGATGCCCAGCGTCCCGCCGACCAGCGGCGTGTGGTTGATCCCGACTATCCGGATGATCTCGCCGAATCCCAGCAGCGTGATGGCCAGATAGTCGCCGCGCAGCCGGATTGCCGGGTACGCGGACGCCAGACCCAGCAGGCCTCCCACGGCCACGGCCACGATCAGCGTCACGACAAAGACGCCCAGCACGCTTTCCGGGTGCGCCGAGATGTACGCGTTGATCTGGTGCACGAGCATGATGTTGTCGTCCACGGGCTCGAGTCCCCCGTAGTCGACGAGTATCCCGAACATCATGAACGGGATGGTCCCCATGACGAACGCGCCCGCCGCCACCGCAAGCACCTTTCCAAAGTTCGGCACGCCCGCGAACCCGAACTCCAGGTTGAGGCTGAGGTTGATTATCAGGTATACCGAGAATATGGCAACCAGATCGCCTATGAATATTACTGCAGGGTCAAGCGCCAACGCCGTCCTCCTCCTCCTTGCTTCCTTCCTTCTCCTCCTCGGCCTTCTTCATGGTTATGTTCTTGCGCTTTTTGTATTTGGTGATCAGCTGTATGAGCCCTCCCGGCAGCACGAGCAGGGTCACGATCATGGCGATGAACGGTATGACTGGCCTGTACGGTATCACCCAGTACCCCAGAAGGTCGATCAGGACGCTGGTCCCCACCACCTCCGATATCCCCACGAGCAGCCCTCCAAGTATGGCCCCGTACACGCTTGAAAAGCCGCCGACTATGCTCCCCGCAAATATGCTCGGCAGCATTATGGCCGCCAGGCTCGGATCACCCTGGAACCACATGGACATCAGCACGCCGGCCATGCCCGCGAGGCCGCCGCTCAAAAACCACGCAAAGCAGAATATCGTCCGCGTGTTGATGCCCAGCGTCTGGGCCAGCGACTCGTTCTCTATGGCCCCCCTCATGCTCATGCCAAAGCTCGTCCGGTACAGCAGGTAGTACAGCCCGAACGCCAGCCCGGCCAGCAGGACCATCGTCACTATGAATACCAGCGGCAGCCCCCCGTCGCCGCCGATCACGATGTCCAGGCTCCGCAGCGTAAAGTCGCGCGAGTTGACCTGGTACGTGTTGCGTATGCCGTCCGCGATTATGTTCAGCACGCCGATCATGAACATGTCAAAGGCCAGCGTCGCGATGATCAGCGAGATGAGCGAGGACTTTTTCTTCTGCAGTATGCGGATTATCCCGTAGTACATGAACAGCGCCAGGGCCCCGGACGCCGCGAACGCCACCGGGAGCGCCAGGTATACGGACATCCCGAGCACCTTTGACATTATCAGCGCCATGTACATGCCGAGTATCGCAAACGAGGTGTGCGCAAAGTTTGGGACGCTCGTGATCTTGTACGTGAGCGAGAGCCCCACGCACAGCACGGCGAGCACCGAGGCGTATATCAGTCCGTCGAACAGTATGATCGTCACAATCTCACATCCCCAGGTATTTGGACGCCAGGTCCTTGTCGTTGAGCAGGGGTTCCGGATCGCCGCCGTACACGACGTGCCCGCTTGCCAGCAGGTACACCTTGTCGCAGTTCCGGAGCGCGTACTTTACGTTCTGCTCGACCAGCACTATGCAGTTGTCATGCTCCGCGTTCAGGTTCTTGATCTTCTCTATTATGATGTCCGCGTTCTTGGGCGAGAGCGCCGCGGTGGGCTCGTCAAAGAGCATTATCTTGGGGTTGTGCACGAGAATCATGGCCATCGCGAGGAGCTGCCGCTGCCCGCCGCTGAGCGTTACGGCGGGCCTGTCCAGGAACGGCAGGAGCTCCGGGAAGTGGTCCATGGCCCTGTCGGCCCTCTGGCGTCCCGCCACCACCGCGAGGTTCTCGCGCAGCGTGAGGTCCTGGAAGACGTTCTTCCTCTGCGCCATGTACGATATCCCGTAGTTCAGTATGGCGTGGGTCGGGATGTGCGTGATGTCGCGTCCCAGCGCCTGTATCGAGCCGGACTTTACGTCGCACAGCCCGAAGAGCGCCTTTAGCAGCGTGCTCTTTCCGGACCCGTTGGAGCCCACTATCGCGGTTATCTTTGAGAGGTCGGCGCTAAAGTCCACGCCGTGCAGCACCTGGTTCTTTCCGTATCCGCAGGCCAGGTCCTTGATCTCTATGGCGTGGCCGCCGCCGTTGTTGCTGCTGCCACTACGACCGCTACTACCACTATCGCTGCTGCTGCCGCCCAGCGCGTTTCTGCTACTTGCCAAGGTACGACTCCTGCACCGCCTTGTTGTCCAGTATGCGATCTGGCAAGTCGTGCGCCACCACCTTGCCGTCGCCCATCACAAAGACGTAATCGGAGTAGTGCAGCGCGATGTCAAGCCGGTGCTCTATGATCAGGAACGTGACGCCGCTCTTCAGTATCTCCCTTATCTTGTCAAAGATCTTGTTTGCCAGCGTCGGGTTTACGCCCGCTATCGGTTCGTCAAGCATGATTATCTCCGTATCGGCCATCAGCGTCTTTCCCAGCTCGAGCAGCTTTATCTGCCCGCCGGATATCTCGTAGGACAGCTTGTCCTTGAGATGCAGCAGCTCCAGCGATTCGAGGATGCCGAGGGCCTTTTTTGTCTGCTGCGCCTCGTACGACTTCCACTTCGGCGGCACGAGCGCCTTACGGAAGCTCTCCCCTGGCTCGGGGTGCGCCATCAGCATGTTCTCCATCAGGGAGAGCCCCGCAAAGTGCTTTGGTATCTGAAACGTCCTCATGATGCCGTGCTCGAATATCTGGTGGGGCGGGAGGCCTGTGATGTCCTTGCCGCGCAGGGTGACGCGCCCCCCGTTCGGGGTCCAGAGCCCGGATATGGTGTTGATCAGGGTGGACTTGCCCGAGCCGTTGGCCCCGATCAGCAGGTTGATCTTGTTTGGATGGAGATCGAGGGTGGCGCCGTCTAGCGCGTGTAGCCCTCCAAAGGACTTTTGAAGGTTGTTGACTGTTAAGAGACTCATTTACTCATAATCTCACCGGTGGCAGCGTCGTACCTGGCGGTGGCAGACCATTCGCCGTCAATGACGGACCAGAGTTCATAGTCTGATATGGCCAGGTCGCCCGCGTCGTTGAGCTGGACCGTGCCGAGCGCGCCCGTGTATGCCATGCCGGTGGCCGGAAGCTGCTCCTTTATGTCAAGGGCGTCGAATCCGACCTCCTCCATGGAGAGGCCCAGCACCCACAGGCTGTCGTATGATGAGAAGACGTAGTTGTTGCTGGGCGTCGAGCCGGTCAGATCCTCAAAGTTCGCCCTGAGCATCTTGGAGACCTCGTTGTCGGACGCGGCAAACTGCGTCGCCACGAATCCCGTGTTGGTGGCGAACTCTGCGGAACGGGCGTCATCTACGAGCGGGGAGGCGCCGGCGTTGCCGTCGGAGCCGAACCACGGTACGGAGTTGAGAGTGTCATATTCTATGGCGGAGTTGAACAGGTGCACCACCTCGTCAAAGCCTATCACGAACACGCCGACCTCGCCGTCAGCGTACTCTGCAAGCTGCGCGTCGACTGCCTTGGAGAGCACCTCGGCCTCTGTGGAGAACGTGGTTATCTCAGGGTTGTAGCGGATGCCCTCGGCCACGATGCCGCCCATCTCCGTGAACGACTCCTGGGTGGACTCGAACAGTCCGTCGCCCCAGACGTCGCCACGGTATATCGGGACCACGACCTTGATGCCGCTCTCGTCAAGCAGCGTGGCGACCACCTTGCCCTGCTTTGTGTCGTCGGGGACGAACCTGAATATGTTGTCGGCCACGGCCAGCTTTGGCGACGTGGATGACGGTGAGAGTATAATCATGTCATTCGAGTCCGCATACGACATGATGTTGCGGGTCTCAGCACTGGACTCTGGGCCCAGCGCGTACTTTATTCCCTTTGAGTTGAGCGACTGGACCTTTTCAAGCGCGACTACCGGGTTTGACTGCGTGTCCTCGGCCACGAGGTTCATGCGCCAGTCAGCCCCCTTTTCGGCCAGATACTCGTTAAAGTCTTCCACGGCAAACTCCAGCGCAATCTTGTTCTCGTTGCCGTGGCTTGCCAGGTCGCCGGTGGCCGGCAGGAGCACTCCGACGTCCACAGTGGTGATCCCGTCAGGTTCGTCTGTAGGTTCGACGGGCTCTACTGGTTCTACTGGCTCGACCGGCTCTACCGGTTCGACGGGCTCTACTGGTTCTACTGGCTCCACGGGGTCAGGCCCGCTCATTGTAAGTGCCACAGACACGCCGATTATTATCGCAATTGCTGCGCCAATGATCCCAAACTTGGCGCCGTTATTCATAGTATGGCGTTAAAACTATGTGCTATTAAAGTTTTATTGAGGTCTGGCGCTGTCCAACTTTCCCCGCAAAAGTCACGAAAAGCTTAAAGATCATGACGCGCCCCGGTGGCAAAGCTTATTGATCATATTGTAGCCGCCACGTCAATGGCTTCCAAAAGAAGCAGGAAGGACGGCAGGAAGAGGC
>JAJEHG010000008.1 GCA_022823825.1 Nitrosopumilaceae archaeon
AGATCTCCCCCCGCCGGCGCCTCCTCCGTGTCTTCCATGCATCAGATCGTACGGGGGAAGGATCTAAAGGTTGCGCCTTGGTCTTTTAGACAATTTGATCAAATTTTCCCACGCTAGCCAGACTCGACCTGAGCCTGTACGTGCGATCTACTGTGATTTGCATGTTCATGGCGGACAAGGTCTTTGCGCACAGGTGGCCGCGCGACACGCCGGAGTGGACCCCCGACGACTGCCGGTTTGTCGACGAGGAGATCAACATCGATGCGCAAAAGGAGCCCGTGGACAGCCTAGGATACAAAAACCTGGGCAGGGAGATCTCCCTGTATGGCGACATCGTGACAGTAGGCGGGTATGCATTTGAGTCGGTAAAGAACGTGGGGCTGTCTGTGCCGTTCTTCAAGGACGAGTGCAGGATGATGTTCGAGGCATGCTATGACGCGCGCATGTATGCTCACTTTCACGTGTACGTGAGGGAAGAGGAGGAGTATCTCGAAGCGTTTGACATGATAAGAAGATGGAAGCGCGAACTGGGCTGCTGACATGCGGCCGTGGACGCGCGCGACGGCGGCGGCCGCGACTCAAACACGCTACGGTCACCGCCCCTGCTCGGCCCCTGCAAACTCTTCTGATGCCGCGACAAGCCTCTCCACGTCGTCGGGCGTGTGGGCCGCTGATACGGCCCCCATCTTGCCCGGAAGCACGAATATCCCGTCTCGGGCAATCATCTTGAAGTGGTATCTGCGAAGCTTCTCCTGGTCGCACAGGGCCGCCTGCCCCGCGTCGACAATGTCGCCGCACTCCTCGCCATCCTTTGCAAAGTGGGCCATGAACATCGATCCGATTCCTGTTATGGCGGCCCTGCCGCCTCCCGTCCCGAGCGCGCCCGCAAGGCCGCTCCTGACGCGCTCGCCCATGCCGTTGATTGCGTCGTATGTGCCCCTGTTCCCCCTCAGGTACTCCAGCGTGGCTCCGCCGGCCGCCATCGCTGCCGGGTTTGCAGAGAACGTGCCGCCGCCCACGTAGCTGCGCCCGCCCCTCGAGTCGTCAGCGTGGGCCATGACGTCGTCGATGCCGCAGACTGCCCCTATGGGCATTCCCCCGCCAATTATCTTGCCCAGCGTTATGATGTCCGGCTCAAGCGACATGGCGGTGTACGCGCACCCGTATCTGAGCCTGAACCCGGTTACTATCTCGTCGAGTATGAACAGCGAGCCGTTGCGGTGGACGAACTCCTGCACGCCTGCCATGTACTCTGCTGACGCGGGGATGCACCCGCCCCCGCCCAAGACGGGCTCCACTATGATGCCTGCAAGATCCCCCGCATGCTCCCCAAGCACGCGCACGGCTTCATCCAGATCGTTGTACGGCACGGAGACTATCTTGTCGCCGCCGACCAGCCCGGTGCTCTCCGGCCTGTCAAACGGCCAGTTCACGCTCTTTAGCAGGTCCGACGCGTACCCGTGCCACCCGCCGTCCACCTTTGCTATCACGCCCCTGCCGGTGTGCGAGCGCGCCAGCCTTGCGGCGTACATGGTGGCCTCTGTACCTGACGCCGTGTACCGTATCTTTTCTGCGGCAGGCACCGCGTCTGAGATCATCCGCGAGAGCCTTATGGCCTGCTCGTTTACGGTCCCGTGCATCCAGCCGCGTCCTATCTGCTCGTGCAGGGCCCGCGTTACGGACGGGTGGCAGTGTCCCAGTACGAGGCTCCAGTGCCCCATCCAGTAGTCCGTGTACGCGTTTCCGTCCACGTCCGTTATGGTGCCGCCCTCCGACGAGCGGGACACGAACGGGTACGGATCAAAGCGCCTGATGTTGTGCGAGACGCCGTTTACGTGCAGCCTGGAGGACTCTGCAAACATCTTGGCCGACGCCGGGGTCTTCCCGGCATACTCTGCCGCATGATCCGGGATGTCACCTCGAGGCATCCTGAATCTGCTCCATTATGCCCCTTTTGGAGGGTTTCCAGCCCTCGCCGGGCTCGAATTCTTCTGGAAGCCGCGAGACGAGGCGGTCGGACTCGGCCCCGACGTGCGCCAGCCTCTCTATGACGGCCCGCACGTCCTCCCCCGACACGCCCTCAAGCGGCCAGTTCTCGATGCCGCTCTCCTTGTCTATGGTGTGTCCGTACCGGTCTACAAACCATTCCAGCGGGGTTCTGCCGTTGACGCGGTACTCGCATACGGGCAGGTTCTCATACACTATCACGTCATCGATTATCATGACGTGTTGGTTCTGGCTGCTCGTGATGCCCTTGTCCGGATCCTTCTTCTGGCGCCCCCACCTTATCTTGCGCGGCGAGTCGGGAATCTTGTTGAGTGGTTTGCCCAAGTCATACCGCTTGCAGGTTTCGTACGACAGGTGAAGGTCCACCAGCTTCTTGCCCAGCTTTGAGAATGCCCAAAAGTCCGGCGCCATTGGAATATGTGGAAATTCATGTGTCAAATTATTTGCGTATGTTTTGCGATACAATTTGTGATGCAAAAGCCCATATGCATAATAAAAAATATCCAATTTCTGTATTTTGGATGTGTTGTAATGCAGTTGATATTCTTTTAATGTTTTATTCGTAATGTTTTCTTGTCTTTCATTTCCGTCATATGTATATAATGGAAACCATTGACCATGTGATACAACATGCATGTCTGGAGTTAAGTTAGTAATAAATGTGGAAAATTTTACATTTGTATGGTATGGAATGCCAATTATCAAATTTGTAGAATTATTTTGTGGGAATATTTTTTTGGTTTGATATAATCTGTCGTTATACACATTGTCGAAATACATGTACTGTGTAAAAAATGGCCTATATACAGATTTGCGTATTTTCTCTTTTTTAAATGGTTTTTTACTTGAACGTTTTATTGAATCGGATAATTCTTCACTCCATTTTACTTTTTTTAAGTCGATTATGGGTTTTTTCAAATTTTGAGAATTACAATATTCAATATGTATTCGCATGTTTTTGAATACTTCTTTTTTAGATGAATTGTAAATCCAAGTATCTCTATGAGTTGCAACTCCCAATGAATAATTTTTAAACATTGCGTATCCCTTGCCTGCTTTGGCATTCTTGCTGCCCATTGGCAGGTACTTGTTAAACTCGTCGCTGCGCTGGTCTAACCAGTCGTGGTGTTTGTCGGGCTTTATGATCTGCCAGTCTGGGATGCCCTCGATGGACTTTGTGGTCTTGATGATGTCTAATTTGGTTTCCCTGTCGTGGTAGTCGCCGATGTCGCGGTAGCGGATGGTGGCGGGCCCTGCCTTCTTGGGGTTCTTGACCAGGATGGTGATGGCGACGGGGGCCCTTGATCCGCTTCCAAACACCTTCCCGCCTTCCTTTTTGGACACTTCACCCTGCGTTCTTTGGTTACCCCTCAGGTCAAACACCCACACGTCCGTAAACTCCTCCTGCAGGCAAGCTCTAACACCCGCGGCGGACTCCGATCTGATGAAGCTGGCGTTTGTCACGAATCCGATGATGCCTGACTCCCCTATCCTGTCTGATGCCCACCTCAGTGATCGTATGTATGAATCGTATAACTTACTGGTAGACGTGTTTGATGTATTGATTAGTTTTGTTTTGCTAACATATGTCTCTTTTACGCGCTTGTCAATTTCTGGATATGCCATGTTTTGATTTTGTTCATTATAATCACTCTGTCCTACAGAATAAGGCGGATTGCCTACAATGACTGTAATGTTGGCCTTGCGCTGCCTCCGTATTCCTTTTTTGGGCTTTGCCATTACGTCGCCCGTGTACTCGTCCAGCCTGGACCTGTTGAACGTGTCCGTTAAAGACAGCCCCTCAAACTGCCTGAACTCCCCGAACCGCTGGCCGTACGCGGACTCGCAGTTGACGGCGGCAATATAGTACGCCAAAAGTACGATCTCGTTTGCGAATATCTCGGAGCGGTACTTGTGCTCCACGTCCCTTTTGCCTACGAGCTTCAGGTCCTTGGAGAGCAGCCTGGCAACGAACGTGCCGGTTCCCACAAAGGGGTCTATGATGTTGACGTTTTTGGACGACAGCCCGCGCCCAAAGTTCTCGCGCGACGCGTGGTCGACTGAGCGCAGTATAAAGTCGACGATCTCGACGGGGGTGTACACGATGCCCAGCCTTTCGGCCATCTTTGGGAACGCGAGCTTGAAGAACGTCCCGTACATCTCGCTTATCACCTGCTGCCGGGCGTCGTGGGTGTCCAGGTTGGCTATGCGCTTTTCTATGCTCTGGTAGAACCTTTCCAAATCGCGCAGCTCGGTCTCCAGGCCGTGTTTCTGCAGCTCTTTTATCACGCCGGTTATGGCGGCCGACACCGGGTTGCCCGAGCTGAACCCGTCTGAGCCGAACATGGCGTCGAATATGCGCCTTGTAATCATGTGCTGGGCGAGCATCTCTATCCCCTCCCCATCGGTCAGCCCGTCGTGTATGATCTCGCGCAGGCCAGACATGAAGCCGTCAAACCTTGACTTTGCCTTTTTCTCGGCCGCCAGTACGCTTGCAACGCGCTCCTGTATCCGGGGCGCGATGTTCGCGACGTCCTTTGCCCAGCGCTCAAAGTACTGGCGGTCGCCCACCTCGTCCACGATCTTTGAGAATATGGCGTCGCTTGGGATGTCCATGTCCGCGAGCGGGATCGCCACGGGCTTGTCAACGTCCCTTCTTTTGCCGTCGTGTCCGACGCCGATCCAGCTTATCTTGCCCGGCAGCCTCTTTCTGACGTCCGCCGTGTTGACGTCGATGTCCATCTGCTCGTCGTGCGACCTTAGCGCGCGAAGCACGCCCCATACGGTATTGAACGCCTCCTTGTTGTCAAGTATCCGGGCCGGGTCGCTGTCCTCCGGGATTGCTATGGGCACTATGACGTACCCGTACTTTTTGCACTCGGCCCTCCTCATGACCCTGCCGACCGCCTGGATGATGTCCACCTCCGACGTCCTGGGGTTTGTAAAGCATATCGAATCGAGCGCGGGGACGTCCACGCCCTCCGAGAGGCACCTGGCGTTGGTAAGTATGCGGCACTCGTCCGGGTTTGAGGGGCTGTCACGCAGCCACTGGAGCGCGCCGGCCCTTACCGACGCGTTCTGCGTCCCGTCGACGTGCTGCGCGTCGCAGTGAAACGGGTTCTTTGGGTCGAGGTCCAGCCTCTCAAACGTGGCGGCAAAGTTCCTAGAGTCGCGTATCCTGTTCGTGTATACGATGGCAGTCTGCACGTTGGGCGCGTCGTCTTCGCCCGGGTTCTGAAACGCCTTGTATATGCCGACCATCCTCGCGGTGTCCGTCAGGTTGATGTCACCCGCCTCGCCCGCGGACTGTATCATCTTCTGCATCACGCCGGCGGCGTACTTTTCGCTCACGCCGAGCACTAAAACGCGATAGTCCGACAGTAGCTTTTTGTCAATGGCCTCCGAAAAGCCGAGCCTGTACAGCTCTTTTCCAAATCTGTCGTGGTCGTCCATCGAGTACAGCGTGTAATCCTTTTCCCTGGCCTTTGCTGCCGCCGCATGCCTGTACACCCGGGGGGTGGCAGTCATGTAGACCCGCTTTCTTGCCCGTATGTCATCGTGCACCATCATGAACGCGGACCTGTCGTCACCCTCCACCCCCGTGGTCCTGTGGGCCTCGTCGCATATCACAAGGTCAAACGTACTGCCCGCCTTTTTCTGCGCGTTTACCACCGCGTCCATGCTCTGATACGTGGAGAACACGACTGTCATGACCCCGCTATTCCGTCTTTTCCCGAGCGACTCTGCTATCCTGCCCTCGTCCGTGGTGACGCCGATCTCCATCTCCAGTATCGGAATGTCCGCAGTCTCGCCGTGGCCGACCTTTGGATCCGAGCACACGCCGACGTACGCGTGCTCCGTCTTGCGCTGCTCGGACCACGCCCTGATGCTCTGCTGCATGAGCGATATTGACGGGACGGCATACAGCACCAGACCGCTCTTGCCGCTGCACATCCTCTCTGCTATCCTCAGCGCCGTTATGGTCTTGCCCGTGCCGCACGCCATTATCATCTGCCCGCGGTCCGCATCCCTGAGGCCCGCCGTCACCCTTTGCAGCGCCTCCTTTTGGTGCGGCATCAGATCAAACGGCCTTTTCCGCCTGACCTGCGTCAGCCCCGCAGCCAGGTCGGGCCACTCCACGTTGCTGCCTGCAAGCGATGCAAAGTCGAGCACGTGACAGTTGTGCCCCTTTAGCGCCTCCTCGGCCTGCCTGCCGTACCCCTGCGCCGTATACACCAGCATCATGGAGCCGAACTCCCGCTTTCTTGACGCGGCCTCCAAAAAGCTATCAATGTCGGACTTTGCCAGCGTCTTTTTTGCAAAGAACTTGCACTGTATGGCGCACCTCGTGCCGTCGTGCTCTTCTGCCACTATATCCACGCCAAAGTCCGCCCTGCCTTTCCTGTCCGGATACTCGTCCCACAGCCACACGGAGCGGAACCTCCTGCGGTACAGGTCGTGCGTCTGCAGAAACGACTGGGTCAGCCTCTCAAACAGCCTGCCCCTCGTGGTGCCGTTGCTGCCTGCCGCCTTGCGCAGCTCCTCCAGCACTTGTGCAAAGCAGGCGGTCTTGCGCTGCCGAGCTGACATATCAATGGAGCACAGGCATGCACGATTATACGTTACTATTGTGCCGGGCTCGAGGACGCGTACACGCCCTACGTACGTGCACGGACAGCCCGGTTCGCTGTGGCCTCAAAGGCCGTCACCTACTTGGGTTCTCTTTCAAATGCAGTTGATGGGGGATCTGGCGTCCATCGCGGGCATTCTGGGACTAGCCAAAAAGAATTTGAACACCGTTTTGTTTCTTGATTACACCTGTGGTGTGCGACTGCGAGAGCCGTGACGGGCTCAAAATGGGTGGAAGGTGGCCGCGCCCCTGCCGGCACATGCCCGGGCCGTCTGAAAATTCGCGCCCGCCGGCCTGCATTTTTAGGCCTTGCAGGCGGCGCTGGGCACGCGCCCCTGGTGACATGCGTCTTTCTTGCGCCGTCGGGGCCGAACACCCGCACAAAAAGGCATACCGCAAAGCGATCTGCGTTGTTATATAATAATCTCTGTCGCCTGTTGATAATGAGGCACAACCGTGCAGGCGGGTGGAGGCCGGGCGCCGCATATGCGGCATCCGCGCTAGGATTGGCAGTGCTTGCCGTACTGGGAGTTGGCATCGTGCCCGGCACGGACGCGTTTGCACACCACACACTTGATCCATACGACCACCCTCATCTGGACTATGACTATGTGCCTCCGATTCTAAACGCAAAAACCAATGAAATCACGTTCATACTAAATTCGCCCGTATATCCCTCCATCTCGCTTGACAAGGTTCAGGTGTGGATGGGGGGTCATCTCAGAGACGTAAGCCTGTCAAATGCCGTGGCGCGCAGCGACGACGGCGTGACCTTTGTCATATCGCTGACTGACGAACACGTGCAAGACATCCTGTCACGCTGCTCGGCGTGCAAGCTTGACATTCTTGAAGGGGCCGTGGAGGACACGAACAACCTGGATAACAAGCGCTCGATGTACAGCTTTGAGTTTGTGGGGGTTGCCGCCTCCGGGCAGGGATCTTCTGACAATACGGCCCCTGTCATCACCCTGGCCGGCGACAAGGCCGTCTTTGTGCCCATTGGTTCGAATTACGCCGACGCGGGGGCCGAATGTGAGGACGATGCTGACGGCGCGGTGAGGACACTCGTATCTAATCCCGTTGACGTGACGACTAAGGGGGAATACACCATTACGTACATGTGCACAGACAGTGCCGGCAACAAGGCAGTCGAGGAGACCCGAACCGTCACGGTGTCCGGCGGTGCGCGGGAGCCGTCTCCTACCGCTGCCGTCTCATCCGGCGATGCCTCAACCGCGCAAAAAGCCCATGCAGTATTAGGGGCCCTGAGCGCCATTGCGGTGGGAACCGACTATGTTACAATAGGGTGGCCTGAAGATGCCGCCGCTCGCTGGTACTCGGTAATTGTCGTAGATGTTGACGCCGCCCTCGTGTCGCATTCGGCCGTGACCGACAAGACACTGTACAACATAACCGGGCTGTCCCCGGGCACCGCATATTCCATACTCGTTGCCACCAATCACGGCACCGATGTCCCGGACTCCCCGCTTGACGTGCGGACTACGGCTTCCGGCCCTGCCGACGCGGACGTCACGGCTCCCGTAATCACGATGATCGGCCAGCAGTCGGTGTCCCTAGATGCCGGCGACGCGTACAGCGACGCGGGGGCCACGTGCGCCGACGACAGGGACGGCTCAATCCCGCCTGCCGCGGACAGCAACGTTGATCCGAG
>JAJEHG010000058.1 GCA_022823825.1 Nitrosopumilaceae archaeon
TTATTGGCTCCGTCCATCCCTATAAATTAGATCATATTAATCTGCCAGTTGGCTGGGCTGGCACGACGAATATCGTCATTCGGTACCAACCTCGGTTATAGCTACTATTATGGATCGGACCAGGACACCGCGCCCGCCGACGACAACGCACCGCGGCAGCTGGTGCTGCTGTCCGAAGAGATTGCCACGTACGTGGACGCAAACGGCGTCTACACCATAACGGGCAACGTAAAGAACGGACACCCGTGGGATGCGAGGCCCCTGCTGTCCCTGCATATGTCAGACGAATCCGGTGCGTACGAGATAGAGGTGCCGTACGGCGCGATACCCGCGGGAGGGGAGCTCCCGTTCAGGGTAAAGGTGCCCGACGCGTCGCCTCACGCGGAGCTGGCAGGATACGACATGGCGCCGGCAGCCGGCGTCGCGCGTACTGTTACGCTTGACGTGCTGTACGACCACACCCTGGTGGTGCACCCCGGCGGGCGCCTGTCGGGACTTGCGATAAACTCCGGCAGCTATACGCTGGAGGATCCGGTGCTGTGGGCCGTCGTCCACGGGGATACCGCGGTGCTCGACGCGGCCCGCAGCGAGCCGCTCGGGGCAGTCGCGCCGGGGCAGACCGTGCCGTTCGAGATGCGCGCCGACCCGTCGATTTCCGGCGTCTCATACTACAGCTGCTTTGCCCCATCCTCTGACTCCGTGCACCCCCTGACGGCGCAGCGCGGCGACCAAAAGTACCTGATGCGGTACGAGTCGGGGGCCTGGCTTTACAGGCCCGTCTTTGCAGAGGACGGGCTCAGCGTCGAGATACAGAGCACGAACAGCTACCCATTTGAGACGTTCGCGACAGTAGAGATACCGCCCGTCACGCGCTCTGAGTCGTTTGAGGTGTACAGGAACGGCGAGGCCGTCAACCACACGCAGCGCGCCGACGACATGGGGCTGTGGCACGTCTCCTTTGACGTGCGCGGCCACTCCCAGGACGTCTATACGATACGCGGCTTTGAGCGGGGCGAGACGCTGCCCCCCCTGCTGGCCGACTACATACGGCAGGACATGTGGGCGTGGGCGTCCGGGGACGCCCCGGACAGGACGGCATACACCGCACTACTGCTGTTGTCAGAGCACTCGCTGCTGCCGGAGCCCCTGCCCCCCGACGAGCAGTCGGGGCCGTCCATACCGGACTGGGTCGCAACCCTTCTCACATGGTGGGAGTCCGGCGCGGTCAGCGACGACAGCGCCATGGCGGCCCTGTCGCACCTGATGGAGACGGGACTGATCAGGCCCGGCTGACGGCCCGCGTGGGTTTACATCCAAGGCCCCTGCGCGGTGTTGCTGCCCACGGGCGCAGGCATGCCGGCGCATGCAAACAGACTAAATATCCCACGCCCCGGTTCATCGGCATGAAACGAGTCTTTGTAAACGGGTACGGCTCGATAGGAAGCAGGCTTGCGTCGTTCCTGCTCGACGACCCGGAACTTGAGGTCACCGGGGTGGGCAAGCAGTCTCCGGACTCCAAGGTGGCAGAGGCCGCCGCAAGGGGAATCGACGTGTACGTGCCCGAGTCCAGACTGCCGGACTTTGAGGGGCACGGCGGCGTGAGGGGCACCATAAAGTCGGCCCTTGCAAAGTCCGACATTGTAATAGACGCGTCGCCGGGCGGGTGCGGGTACGCAAACAAGACGGGCCTATACGAGCCGGGCGGCATACCGGCCATATACCAGGGCGGCGAGTCGATCGAGGGCCCTGAGGCGGTGTCAGACCTGCTGTTCAACTCCCGAACCAATTATGACAGGGCGATAAACGCGAGACACGTCATGCAGGGAAGCTGCAACGTGACCGGAATGGGTCGCATGCTGGTGCCCCTGCGCAACGCGTACGGGGACGGCATAAGTCGCATCGACGTGACGCTGATCCGGAGGTGGGCCGACATCGAGCAGGCAGACAAGGAGGTTCCCGACACGATAGAGATGACAGAGGCGCCGCACCACGGCCGCGACGTCATGGCGACGCTTGGTCCCAGCGGGAGCGGTGACGACAGAGGCGCTGGCAAGACCGCTCCGCCGCCGCCCCAGCTGCACGTCAGGGCCGTAAAGGTGCCCACGCGGCAGATGCACCTGCACGTAATGGACGTGCGCTTTTCCCGCGAGGCGGCCGAGTCGGGAGCCATGCCGGACGCCGCAGAACTGCACGGGCTCCTGGAGGGGGAGCCGGGGATCGCCATACTTCGCAGGGCAAAAGGCACGGCCGAGATACGGGAGTGCGCTAGGAAGATGGGGTTCAGCTTTGTGGATACAAACCTCGTGCACGTGCACGCGAACATGACGGAGGTGCACGGCGACACCATACAGGTGATGTACTCGGACGACCAGACCGGCATCGTGATCCCGGAAAACCACATGCTGCTGCAGGCCATGGCAATGGGCAGGCCATACGAGGAGGCCGCTGCCCACACGGAGAAGGTGTTCCACATGGCAGAAAAGAAGCGCATACTGCAGGAGACGTTTGCATAAACCGGCGCGTATCGAGCGCGGGGCGCATCATGCGCCGTTGCCGTTCTTTG
This sequence comes from Nitrosopumilaceae archaeon, assembly GCA_022823825.1. Classification (GTDB taxonomy): domain Archaea; phylum Thermoproteota; class Nitrososphaeria; order Nitrososphaerales; family Nitrosopumilaceae; genus Nitrosopumilus. The sequence continues at coordinate 2,564 of JAJEHG010000058.1, forward strand.
ACGCGGTACCGCCTGCTGCCGCCTCCGAGATCCTCTCTATCCGGACCTTTTGCGGGACGTTCCTTGAGGTCTTCTCGACTATTATGCGCAGCCCCCCCACCTCCACCTTGTCGCCGGCCTGCGGTATGTCCTGCAGCTTTTCGTGCAGCAGCCCGCTGAGCGACGCATAGTCGTCGCCCTCGGGGACGCTAGCCCTGAACGCCTCGTTTATCACGTCGATCTCGATGTCCCCGTCCGCGATTATGGTGTCCGCGTCGACGCGCGTGTACTTTGCGCGCCGCGCGGCGTCCGTCTCGTCCTCAATCTCGCCGACGATCTCCTCAAGCAGATCCTCAAGCGTCACCAGCCCCTCCACGCCGCCGTGCTCGTCCACCACTATGGCCATGTGCGTCTGCCGCCCCTGCATCTCGCGCAAAAGGGCGCTTATCGTCTTCTCCTGCGACGCGAACACGGCCTCGCGCGATATCTTGTCGAGCCTGGCCATCTTGTTGTCGCGCTCCAGCTCCCTGAGCACGTCCCTGACGTGTATGAAGCCCACGATGTCGTCCGCAGAGTCTCCGTATATCGGTATCCTCGAGTGGCCGCTGCGGTTGATCTCCGGGAGCGCCTCGAAGAGCATCATCCTTGCGTTTAGCGCGAACATCTTTGTGCGCGGCGTCATAACGGCGCGTATCACCGTGTCGTCAAAGCTCAGGGCCCCGTGGAGCATGTCAACCTCCTCCTTTTCCAGGGCCTTCTCCTTGCGGCCCTGCTCTATCACGCCCCGTATCTCCTCCTCGGTTATGGGGGGAGGGGAGTCGCTGCTGCCCGTCAGGCGCACCACGCGTTTCGTTATCATCTCAAAGAACTTTACCACGGGGTACAGCGCGTAGCTGAACCCGAGCAGGACGGGCGCGTACCTGAGCGCGATCTTTGCCGCGTTCGCGTTGCAGTACGTCTTTGGCGTGATCTCGCCGAATATCAGTATGAGGAAGGTCATAACCCCAATAGCGATCCCGAGTCCCTCGTTTCCAAACAGCCTGATTGCGACGCTGGTGGCAAGTGCCGAGGCCCCCACGTTGACCAGGTTGTTTCCCAGGTTGACGCTTGACATCATCCACCCCGGGTTGGACTTTAGGCGGTGCAGCGCCTTTGAGCCCTTTTTTCCCTCCGAGAGCATCTGCTCCACCGCGGACATGCGGACGCCAACCAGGGCCACCTCGAGCCCGCTGAAGAACCCGGACAGCCCCAGGAGCGCCGCGAGCGCGGCGGCCTCGACCCAGATGTCTACCATGCGGCGGCGCCTCCCCAGACTATTGCGGATCTCGCGGTAGTGTGTTTTTTCGATAACGCGCGCATGCCGCATGAGGTGGCGCGGCACGGCGCCCGCGCTACGGCCCTGCGAGTCATGACAGAGGCATCAGGAGAAACTATGGCGATGTCCATCTATTGCTCCAACACCATCGTACCTGTCGCCGCTGCAGCAGCAGTAGTAGCTGTCACCGCCCCTGTATTTGACACGCCCTTATCATCTTTCATAACTGTCACAACAATCGATCCCGTCCAGACATGCCGGCATCGCGCGCAGTCGCGGCGCCTGTGCGCGCACGCGTCATTCTGTCTGCTACTCCGCGGCTCCTACATACACGAGTCGTCGGAGGGCTGCAAGTTAGTCTGTTGCCAGTGCGTTGCGCTGCGTGCGGCATTCCCAAGATCAATTTGTAACGGCGCCGGATTCATATATTGATTGCGCTGTGGCGAGAGGTCATGATGCGCAGCACAGCGCCGACCAGTACGCGGCCACCGAGTCGTGCGTCCAATCGGTTAGCATCCGGTATACACGCCCCCGCGTCGAGAACACCGTGCAGAGAGGTGCTGCCGGCGCCGTACGTACTGTAAGACTCGCGAGCCGGGAGAGGAATTCATCCGGACGGATGGCAACATATAGTATCACGTTTGGAGGGGAGATTATGGCTTAAGGCTCCGCGCGATTCCCAAAACACTACGTTTCTGGCATTCGGGAAAGCTTCGCGCTCCCGCCTTGGGATGAGCAGAAAATCTTTCCATGTCACGCGATAAAGGTCGTTTTCCTTGAGCAGGCTTTCGTAAGAGTGCTCGGAGCGGAGTAGAGACAACTGGCCCTGCAGGATATGAGAGGATGACGTTGTATACATGCCGCCGGCTGAGTTCGCAGTCCGGGAGAGGGAGGGGGGAGAGGAAAAGAAGAAATGACTCGCAGCATTTCCAGTGTCATGCAAAAAGCGTTCTCAATCCACAAAGTCCAGCTCGCTTTTATTATTGCTGCATCATTGTTGATTGGAGGTTCCGTGTTTCTGGCGGCAGACACATATGCGATGTCGCTCTACAAGCAGATTCAGAACAGGGCCGAAGGCCAGACGCTCTATTGCAACAATCCCGATCATCTGATGGTTCTACGAGCCAGCCTGAAACTTGCCTGCGTGTATCCGGAGACGGCCGCCAAAAAATCGTGGCAACCGGTGGTTATCGACGATGACGGTAACGTGACCGTAAGTGGCTCGACAAGCGTCAGGGCCCACGAAGAGGATCACCGCATTACATATACGGTGATCGAAGGCAGGCTGGTCGACGCGTGGTATGACGATTACCTGAATTCCATAGTCCTAGAGGTCAATTCCCGGGGCGGCGGAGGGATGGAATTGTTGGTGCCCAAGCAGCTCTTTGAGGAACAGGGCAGCTTTTTCATGGTCCTAGTGGACGGTGATGAAGTAGTATTCACGAACCTGCAAGACGGACACAGCTACCTGTTACAGTTCAATTTTACACGCCCCGACCCCCTTGTTGAGATATTCCGGGCAGTACTAATCAGCGAGCTGGATCCGCCCAAGTGATAGCGCCTTGGACATAAAAAAGAAGGGGCTGCCCGTGTGCTCTTTTCCCTTCATTCGGCCACAGGCCTCCGGGAATATACGCCCGATCATGACAGGGGCAAGCGTGCTGGCAGCGGCAGCAGGAGCCGTCCGACTCGGGTTTGACGGCCAGACAGCCTTGAGGAAAATCCACAACAGGTGCAGACGACATTTCGGGGTTTCGAGGCCTTTGCGCGCATGCAGGTCACGTCGATCACGTTTCTTTTTCCCCATCTGCTACCACCGCAACACAGACAGAAGCCGCCCCTGCTGTCGCAAATAGCTAATCCTTCCCATAACATGGTTAACCACTCTGCAAAAGGGTTTAAAAGAGGCGGAAATTTCACGCCTCAAGCATGGGTGCAAGAAAGAGACACTCGCCGCGGCGCGGAAGCCTGGCCTACTCGCCGCGCGCAAGGGCCAAGAGCATGGAGGCCCGCATAAGGGCGTGGCCCGAGGTCGACGGGGCAGAGGAGCCCCGCATACTGGCGCACTGCGGCTTCAAGGCCGGCTGCGTGCAGATAGTGAGCATTGACGACAGGGAGAAGGTGCCCAACGCCGGCAAGCAGCTTGTGAGCCTGGGGACGGTCCTTGCGACCCCGCCGGTGCTGATACTTGGCATGCGCGGCTATGCAAGGGACGCCGCACGCGGGCTGTACGCGGCATTCGACGTGTACGCGGAGGACATGCCGCGCGAGATGGCAAAGGTTGTAAAGATGAAGAACGGGGACGAGAACGCACTCAAGAACGCAGAGGCGTCGCTGGGCCGCATAACTGAAATGTACGCGATACTGGCAGTCTCGCCGAGGCAGGCGGGGCTGGAGCAGAAGAACCCGTACATCTTCGAGGGCATGGTGGGCGGCGGCAGCATCGCGCAGCAGTTTGAGTATTTGAGTGGGATGCTCGGCAAGCAGGTCAGCATATCAGACACGTTTGAGGCAGGCTCCAGCGTGGACGTGGCGGCCATCACAAAGGGCAAGGGATGGCAGGGCGTCCTGAAGCGGTGGAACGTAAAGAAAAAGCAGCACAAGTCAAGAAAGACCGTGCGCGAGGTCGGATCGCTTGGGCCCATATCGCCGCAGAGCGTCATGTATACGGTTCCAAGGGCGGGACAGTTCGGGTTCCACCAGAGGACCGAATACAACAAGAGGATAATGATAGTGGGCGATGCGGCCGCAGAGGAGGAGCAGAGGCGGCAGGAGGCAGAGGCGCAGTCCGCCGCTGCTGCTGCTGCCGCAGACTCAAAAAAGTCCGACGGCGCAAAAAGGCGCAGGGGCTCAAGCTCCCAATTCGCACAGCAGCAGCAGCGGCAGAGCAAGGGCATCAACCCGGCCGGGGGCTACAAGCACTTTGGGCTGGTAAAGGGCGAGTACGTAATACTAAAGGGATCGGTTCCCGGGACGTACAGGAGGCTTGTCAAGCTGCGAAGCCAGGTCAGAAACAAGCCCTCCAAGATCTCAAAGCCCAACATACTGGAGGTCGTGGTATAGTGGCCCGGGGCAGTACAGGCGCGGCAGCCGCGGCAGTCTCCGTGATCCCGGCCAGCGGCGAGGTGCCCGCCGCAGGCGGCGGCAACGGCTCTGCGCTGCCACTGCCGCCGATATTCCAGACGCCGTTCAGGCCCGACCTGATACACAAGGCGTTCGTGCATTTGTCCTCGCACTCCTTCCAGCCGCAGGGAAGGCACCCCACGGCAGGCATGGACGTGGTGGCAGACACCAACGATCCGCCGACCGGAAGGGGCATTGCGCGCATTGCAAGGGCCCGCGGGGGCGGCGGAAGGCGCCGCGGCGAGGGCGCAGAGGTCGCGTCGACCAGGGGCGGAAGGCAGGCCCACCCGCCGGCCGCAGAAAAGACCATTTTCAAAAAACTCAACAAAAAGGAGGGCAGGCTGGCGTTCTGCTCCGCGGTCGCGGCTACGGCATCCAGGAGGATCGTCGAGTCGAGAGGGCACAAAGTCGCAGGGTACGCGGACGATATGAGCGGAAGCTTTCCAATCGTAATTGAGGACGACATAGAGCGGCATGCCACGACACGCGAGGTGCTGGCGCTCGTCGAAAAGCTCGGGCTTGGCGACGACGTGGAGCGGCTCAGGGGCCGCAAGGCCCGCTCCGGACGCCCCTCGCTGAGGGGCCGCTCAAAGAAGCGGGGCAAGAGCGTGCTGTTCGTGGTGGCCGGCGACGGCAACGTGCCGCTGAAGAACGCCGCGGGGGCCCTTCCGGGGGTCGAGGCGCGCGGGGTCTCCGAGCTGAGCGTGCTTGACTTGGCGCCGGGCTCGGATCCGATAAGGCTCACGGTGTTTACGAGGTCTGCAATAGAGCAGCTCGGTCGCGTAAGATCCGCCCACCTGGACGTGATGGGCATGATAACGACGGCACCCGGCGGCAGTGGCGCGGAGGGCGCGAAGCCTGCAGGAAACGACGGCAAACCAGCGGAGGCAGAACAGAAGTGAGCAGCAACGACAAGGCAAGGGCGATGGACGCCGACACCGCCGCACGCATCATGATCAGGCCCTATGTGACGGAGCGCACATTTGAGATGGTAGAGTCGGAGGCGAAGATCTGCTTTATCGTGAGCCGCACGGCGACAAAGCACGAGATTGCGGACGCCATAAAGACGCTGTACGGAAAGACGGCGCGCGACGTCAACACGGCCCGGACCATATACGGTAAGAAGGCGTTCGTGCAGTTTGAGAACGCGGAAGTGGCAAGGGATCTTGCGACGGACATTGGAATGCTGTGACTGAGAGTGGCAGGGGCGATGGTGACGAGGGACGAGATGGCGATGATAATTACACCCATGGCAGTACCCATGGCAGTACCCACGGCCGCAACTGCGGAGACATGCGCGCCCGCCGGAACGCCGGCAGCCGGCGCCGCATGCCGGCCGCGGCCAGATAATAATTTCATCACATATAATAACCGCCTGCCACGCACGGCCCGCATAATGACTGCAGGTGCATCACATGTGACGGACGCCTCGGCAACCGACGCGGCCGCCATCCGGTCCTGGCAAACCAGGGGGGTGCCATGCAGATGGTAAAGGAGTTCAATTATCGCGGAATACCGCTCGCCGAGCTGGAGTCGACGTCGCTTGAAAAGGTGTTTACACTGCTGAACTCTAGGCAGCGGCGCTCGCTTACCAGGGGCATAACCGACTCAAAGCGCAAGCTCATAGAGGAGATAAAGGCCGCCAAGGCCGGAACCCTTACGAACCCCATAAAGACGCACCTCCGCGATCTCATCATCCTGCCCAACATGATAGGCGTCACGGTAAATGTGTTTTCCGGCAAGGAGTTCGTACCAGTCCAGCTGAGGCCGGAGATGATCGGCCACTACCTGGGCGAGTACGTGATTACTAACAAAAAGGTCTCCCACGGCGCGCCCGGCGTCGGGGCCTCGAGGTCAAGCCTCTACGTCCCGCTGAAGTGATTGTTATGGCACGGCACGGATATGCGTTTCAGGGATTCGACTCCACGCAGCACGTCCGCGCCTCGGTGCGGGAGAGGGACATGTCGCACAAGCACGCCCGCGAGGTCGCAAAGGCCATATCGGGGCTCAGCCTGGAGAGGGCGCGCGACTATCTTACCGCCGTGACAAACAAGGAGAGGGCCGTACCGTTTGGCAGGTACAAGGGCCAGGTAGGCCACCGATCGGATCCCGGCATGATGGCGGGCCGCTACCCCCAGAAGACCGCGCACGAGTTCATAAGGGCGCTCGACAACCTAGAGGCGAACGCCGGATACCAGGGCTTTGACGTGGACAGGCTGAAGATAATCAACGCGACAGTCCACAAGGGCGTCGTGATAAAGCGCATCATACCGAGGGCGCAGGGAAGGGCCACCCCAAAGAACAACGTAATGACGCACCTGGAACTGGTGGCAAGGGAGGTATGAAATGTCCGCCGTAAAGAACGTCATAAAGGACAACTACAACATGATGCTCCTGCACGACTACCTCAAGCAGGCAATAAAGGAAGCCGGCTTTTCGCACGCCGAGATATCAAAGACGCCCACAGGCACGCGCATCGCGCTGCACGTGACGCGCCCGGGCATAGTGATCGGGCGCAAGGGGACGGGGATACGCGAACTGACGGAGCGCCTCGAGCACACCTTTGGGCTGAAGAACCCGCAGGTCTCCGTAACCGAGATCGCGGTGCCCGAGCTCTCGCCAAGCGTGATGTGCAACAGGATGGCCGCGCACCTGGAGCGCGGGACCGCGTTCAGGAGGGCCACCATGTGGACGCTCAACCAGGTCATGGAGAACGGGGCCATGGGGGTCCAGATTACCGTGTCCGGCAAGCTGCGTGGCGACCGCTCTGCCTTTGAAAAGCATACTGCCGGCGTCCTGCCTCGCGCAGGGCACCACGCAGAGGTCATAGTAGACGAGGACGTAGCCCACGTCAACACGCCGATGGGGCTCATCGGGGTCCGGATAAGGATAGCGCACAAGGAGCGGAGGCCCCCAGAGTTCGAGATGAGATCTGTAGAAGATCTTGCCAAGGCCAAGAAAACTGCAAAAGAGGAGGCCGGAGGCGGCGACAATGACGGGGACGACACGGCAGACGGCGCAAAGCAGGCTGATGAAGGCGGTGACGCCGGGGACGCTGGAAAGGACGCCGACGCGCCAAGTGACGACGGTCCGGCCACCGAGTCCGAGCACATCAAGATGGAGGGGGAGCACATAAAGAAACTCGACACCATGGAAGAAGAGGAGGCCGCAATGAAATGAAGAGAAGAAGCATGGCAGTGATACGGGAATACGACAGAAAGGAGCTGGAAGGGAAGATACGCGAATCCAGGGGAGAGCTTGCAAAGCTGAGGGTCGTTGCAACAAAGGGCACGCTGAAAAAGGACAGCGGCAGGCTGAGGCCTATACGCCGCGACATCGCCCGCATGGAGACCCGCCTCAGTGAGATCAGGGTGGAAGAGTACGCGCAGTCGCTTGAGGCTGACGGAGGCGGTGACTAGTGACCGTAACGCCCACGCCGGTTCTGGCCGCCAAGGGTACGGCGCCGCGCGCGGCAATATCTGCCGAGGACGTGCCGTTCCACGAGATAACCGGACTGGACGTCAGGGTACTCGGAGCCCCGAACAGGTCGCTGGTGGGCCTGAGCGGCAGGATCCAGTACGAGACAAAGTCGATGATTGTAATTACGAAAGAGGAAGATGACCGGTGTGCGCCCGTCGAGGATCGCGCCGGCAGTCAGCAGCAGCACCGCCGTGACGCGCCAAAAGGGATTCCAAAGAGGGGAGCCGTCCTCGAGTTCTCACAGGGCGGGACATGCATAGGCACGGCAAGCGGGGACGCCATGCTAAAAAGGCCGTTTGAGAGGACAGCGGCATAGGAGAAAGAAGGGTGGAGGTATCAGGATGTCAGAAAAGAACCACGACGACAGTGCGGGAAGCGGCAGCGCCAGGAACATCGGGATAAGCTCCGGACGCGCGCCGGGGCAGCCGTGCGGCGACAGGAACTGCCCGTACCACGGGAAACTGCCAGTCAGGGGAAGGCTCTTTGACGGGCGCGTGACGGGAGCAAAGGCAAGGCAGACTGCCACACTCCAAAAGGACGTCCCGGTATACTTTGCAAAGTTCAAGAGATACGCAAGGGGCAAGAGCACCATACACGCGCACGTGCCCGGATGCATCAAGGTGCAGAACGGCGACAACGTCCTTGCAGCAGAGTGCAGGCCGATCTCAAAGTCCGTCTCGTACGTGGTGGTGGAGGTGCGCAAGTAATGGCAAAGCAGGCCGGCAAGGGAGTGGAGGAGTTCCGCCCGTATGTGACAAGGTCGATACCGGTGGGCGCCAACATAGTGTGCGCCGACAACTCGGGAGCAAAGACACTGGAAGTGATAAACGTGCCGCGGCACAAGACGCGCGCGTCCAGGCTTCCCGCCGCCGCGGTGGGGGACTTTTGCAACGTGGTGGTCAAAAAGGGCCCCGCCGAGCTCCGCAAGCAGGTGTACGGGGCCGTAATAGTGCGCCAAAAGTACGCGGTCCGCAGGCTCAACGGAGTCAGGGTCTGCTTTGAGGACAACGCCGCGGTGCTGATCACGCCGGAGGGCGAGACGAAGGGCACCGACATAAAGGGCCCCGTCGCGGCCGAAGCCTCTGAAAAGTGGCCCAGGGTGGCCAACCTAGCGTCGATGGTGGTGTAAATGGTAAAGCCGACAAAGATGAGAAACAGGCAGATATACAGGGCGTCCCAGTCCCTGCGGAGCAAGCAGGTGTCTGCAAACCTCTCAAAGGGACTCCGCTCAAAGTACAGCAGGCGCAGCATCAGGGTCGTGGAGGGCGACACGGTAATGATAAAACGCGGCGAGTACGCAGACGTGCCGGGCAAGGTTGAAAAGATAGACATTGCGTCGGGGCGCATCTCGGTTGCAGGAGTCAAAAAGGAAAAGGCAAAAGGGGACAAGTTTGACGTTATGATACACGCGTCCAACGTCCTTGTGACCGGGCTGAACCTGGGCGACCAGAGGCGCCGCGACAAGATTGGGGCAACCGGCGAGTACGAGACGGACGAAACCGTAGCCGAAACCGGGGCTGCCACTGCTACGGCTGCTGCCACTGCTACCGACGGCACCCCGACTGCGGACGACGGCGTAAAAGCCACCCCGGACGAGACCGGCGATGGCGGGGCGGACAGTGCAGATGACGAGGACGTACAGGCAGTCGACAGCCAAGACGGCGGCCGTGACAGTGATGCCGACGCAGGCGGGGACGCGGATGTCGCTGACGACAGCGATGGCGAGGATAACGAAGGCAGCGATGCCGGCGACGACACGGACGGCGACCGCGACGGAAACCAAGGCAATGGCGGCGGGCAAGCAGATAAAACCAAGCAGAATCGCCCGGGGGATGAAGCGTAATGGTGAGCATATCCGGGAGCAAAAAGCTAAAGCGTCAGATGGCCCCGCTATTCTGGGGAATTACGCGCAAGGACAAGAGGTTCGTAGTCACCACGAGGCCCGGGCCCCACGGCAAGCACGTGGCGGTTCCCACGGCGGTCTTTCTGCGCGACATGCTAAAGATAGTCACAAGCCTGCGCGAGGCAAAGTCCACCATATACGCCGGCAAGGTGAAGGTCGACGGCGTGGTAAGAAAGTCGCTGCACCACCCCATCGGACTGATGGACGTGGTGGAGCTTGACGGCATGCCCGACGCATACAGGATGGTACCCACCGACGGACGACTGCTTGCTCCAATCAGGATTACAGACGGGGCGGAGACCACCAAGAAGCTTGCAAGGGTAAAGAGCAAGACCACGATCTCCGGAGGGCGCACCCAGGTAGGGTTCCACGACGGCCGCTCCCTCATTACGGACACAGAACTCAGCGTGGGCGACGCGTGCCTGCTGCAGGTGCCGGAACAGAAGATACTAGAGGTGCTGAAGTTTGAGGAGGGCTGCCAGGCCCTGGTGACCAGGGGGATAAACGCGGGCCGCACGGGCACGATCGAGGCGATAGAGCCCGGCACGTTCATACTTCCAAAGAGGGTGCTGCTCGCCCTCGAGGAGCGCAAGATAGAGATTCCCGCAGACATAATAATGCCCATAGGACGGGACAAGCCCGTTATTGCGATAAGGTGATGACATGATGTCGGTCCAGCAGACAGAGACGAGAGAGGAAGGGCAAGACCGCGAACGTCCTGCCGATGCTGGCGCCGCCAACGCCCCCGCCGCCGCTACAAAGAACCCCATGAGGCGCATATACCTTGAAAAGGTCGTGCTCAACATGGGCATGGGCCGCTCCGGGGACGCCATCAACATTGCAAAAAAGGCCCTCGAGCAGATCACCGGCGGGCGCAAGCCCTGCCAGCGCGACGCGAGGAGCAGCCAGCGCGACTGGGGCGTCCGCAAGGGCGAGCCCATAGGCGCCTCCGTCACGGTCCGCGGCGAGGAGGCCAGGGCGCTGCTCAAGAGGCTGCTGGAGGCAAAGGGCAACGCGGTGAACGGGCGCTCATTTGACAACTTTGGAAACTACTCTTTTGGGATAGGCGAGCACATCGACATTCCGGGCGTAAAGTACGAGCCGCAGATAGGCATACTCGGGCTCGGCGTCTCAGTCGCCCTCGCCCGCCCGGGATACTCCATACGCAAGCGCAGCAAGCACAAGGCGAGCGTCGGGCGCTCCCACGCAATCACGAGCGCAGAGGCGCAGGAGTTTGTGGCATCCGAGTTCGGGGTGCAGGTGGTGTCGCAGTAATGGCAAAGGACCGCTCGTACGAGTTTACCGGGAGAAAAAAGCACGACTTTGGGCGCGGCTCAAGGTGGTGCAAGCGGTGCGGCGACTATACCGCGGTGATCCAAAAGTACAACCTCATGATATGCCGGCGGTGCTTTAGGGAGGTCGCGCCCTCCCTGGGATTCAGGAAGAACAGGTGAGAATGATGCCGGCAACCAACATACTTGCAAACCTGTTCGTCACCCTATACAACAACGAGGCGCGGCGCAAGCGCGAGTGCACCATACTTCCCACCTCGAACCTGGCCGTCGAGGTGCTAAAGACGCTGGAGCGCGAAGAGTACATCGGCGGCTTTGAGCACGTGGACGACAGGAGGGGCGGCAAGTTCAAGATCACCCTGCTTGCAAAGATAAACAAGTGCGGCGCGATCTCGCCCAGGTTCAAGGTGCGCAACGACGAGTTCGGCAAGTGGGAGCAGCAGTACCTGCCGGCGTACGACAGGGGCATGCTGCTTGTCACTACAAACCAGGGCGTCATGTCTCACCGCGAGGCGCTGCAGAAGGGAATAGGGGGGTTTCTGATAGGATATGTATACTAGGCCCGAAAAGATGCAGGACGTGGTGGAGGTCCCCGACGGCGTCACGGTCACAAAGAAAAAGCACATGCTAGGATTCGAGGGCCCGCTGGGCAAGACGTTCAAGAGCTTTAGGAGCATACCGGTAGGGATAGAGGTGGCCGACGGCCGCATAACCCTAAAGGCTGCGGGCCCGCGCAAGCGGGACTATGCGATACTGCACACCGCGCGCTCCATCATAAAAAACATCTGCGAGGGGCTTGTCAGCGGGTACACCATAAAGATGAAGGTGGTGTTCGCCCACTTTCCGATTACGGTAAAGGCCGAGGGCGGAGAGGTCGTGATAGAGAACTTCCAGGGGGAGCGCGCCGCGCGCCGCACCCGGATAGTGGGCCCCACCACAAAGGTGGCGCCAAAGGGCGACGACGTCATAATAACCGGCGCCGTGTGGACCGACGTGACGCAGACTGCCGCGAACATAGAGCTCGCCACCCGGGTAAAGGGCAAGGACCACCGCGTCTTCCTTGACGGGATATACGCGTACGAAAAGTCAAAGGGCATGACTGAAAAGTAGCCGGACGGACCGGGGTGATGCGTGCATGGCCGGAAAGGATGGCGGCGGCGGGCTGGATTCCGAATTTGCAGGCTGGCTTGACGGCTACGTAGAGCAGATGTTGGACATCCACAGGATGGCGCGGCCCGCCCCCAGGACCGCCGACGTGTGGGGGTGCCAAAACGTGGGGGACTTTATGTGCGGCTTTTTTGTCGGGGAGATGATCGGCGCGGCCGTATCCGCGCTGCAGTCGCGGCACGGGCGCGAGCCCACCGCGCAGGAGCACGCGGAGATTGCGGCCATTGTGGAGAAGAGATCCGAGTCGATACGGGACGCGTTCTTGCAGTTCAACTGACGCGTGGCGGTTCTGCCCCAGGGCCCCAGTTTCCCAATTACATGGTTTTGAATCAGGGTCTTGTACCACTCGAAGTGCTTATAACGCAACGTGCTCTGCCGTCCCTTGTGATTCGAGGCAGGAACTCCATTGCCATGCTGGTGGCAGTGGCGCTCGCAGTGACGGTTCCGGCCGCCGTCCACGCAGAATCCGACGCCGAGCTGTCCGAAAAGGTGCAGTTCGGAGCCGCGCTGGAAGAGGTTTTGGGCCACTTCAAGGCGCTGGAGGACAACCTCGACGAGGGCAACACGGGGCTTGCAACGGCGCACGCAACGCACCCGATAGCCGAGCTGTACGACCTGATAAAGCCGACGCTTGCGGCAGTCGATCCCGCGCTGGACTCAGAGATGAGGGAGACGCTCGGGAACCTGGCCGACTCGGCGTCGACCAGAGTCGACAGGGACGAGGCCCAAGCCGCAATCGACAATGCCAAAAACGTGGTGGAAAGGGCCCGCGCCGCCGTAATAGAACCCGCCCTCAGCGGCAACCACACAGTCAAGCTTGAGATGGTGACCTCCCTGATGGAGACTTCAGCCGTAGAGTACGGCGTGGCCGTCTCCAACGGGACGATCCATGAGATGGCAGAGTTCCAGGACGGCGCGGCGTTCGTGTGGCGCTCCGAGCAGATCCTAGACACGGTCAGGGACGACCTTGGCGGGAGCGACTATGAGAGGATGAAGGGGATATTCGACGAGATCAACGGGGCGTACGCGCAGAGGGCCGACCCGTCCATAGTCAAGGAGCAGACAAGCCGCCTTATAGGCGAGATCAACGCAGTCCTGGGCGTATCCGAAGACGACGGTGACGACCTGCAGGGGTACGTCGAGAACATACGCAGGCTGCTCACAGACGCCCGCGACGAGTACGAGGCGGGCAACCTGGATCTGGCGCTCAGCCATGCCACGAGGGCGTACCTTGACAACTACGAGTTCCTAGAGGGCCCGCTCATCGAGGCAGGCGAGAGGGAGCTCATGGAGGAGATCGAGGTGATGATGCGCAAGGATCTCAGGGCCATGATGAAGGAGGGGGCGCCCGCATCCGAGGTCTCCGAGCAGGTGGATGCCATACTGCTAAAGATGGACGCCGTCTCGGTTATAGTACCAGAGTTCGGCGCCATGGCCGCCATAGTCCTAGCTGTGGGAGTGACCGCCGCGATCGCGCTTGCATCGCGCAGTAGGCTCGTCCCGACGGCCTTGGCGCCGCGCTGATGACGCACGCTGGCGCCCCAATTCCAAGACCATGTAATGAAATTCGGGTTTAAATTGATCCGACGGGCAGCTGGTGTGATGGGCAGCGCACCGCATGCATCGCGTGCCGGCATGGGCAAAAGGAGGAGCCCTGCACGCGCGTACGCGGTGATGGCCGCGCTGGCGGCCGCGGTCGCAATCTGTGCACCTGCGGCAGCAGCAGCAGAGTCACCGCTGCATCCTGCAGCCCTGCCGCCACCATTATCCTTCCCGACGGCCGATGCCGCGTCCGAACACCCGCACTGGCCTGTCCCCACCGCGTATGCGGTCCCGTATGTGGCGGCCCATGCACAGGCCGACGGTGTCGATGGCGACGCGGCGGCAGGGTCAACCCCATACCCGCTGCATGCCGTAAGGATCGGGCTGCAGGTGGCCCAGGAGATGCTCGAGGGAGGAGACGCCGCGGGCGCCGCGTACGCGTCGTCGTTTGCATCAAAGCAGTTTGCGCAGGGCCTGCAGGCATTTCGCGGCGTGGACCGCGACGGCACAGACGAGATCCACATCGCGCTGATCGACATTGCATCTGACATGGGCAAGGCCGGCGCGGAGCAGAGCCTCGAGGAGATCGGCGCGGCCGCCTCCGCGCTGGAGGCGTTTGACGCGCGCGGCGAGGGCTCGCGGCTTGACGTGGTGCACCTTCTGACCATAGCAGAGGAGCAGTACCTGGAGGCGGGAGACGGCGCGGCAGGAAACGAGGCGGCATACCAAATATCGCGCATGACGTTTGCAAAGGCATCGGGCATCTTTGCGGCAGTCTCCGACGATACCGCGATGCTCGACCTGGAGCAGCAGTCGTTCTTCAGGGATCTGACGGAGGCCGTGAACGGCAGGCAGAGCTTTGTTACGGTGGGGACGCTTGTGAGCGCCATACAGCGCGACCTGCTGGGAACCGAGACCACCGCTGCGCGGGAACACTCGGCATACTTTGGCAACATACGAAGCCTGTACGAGGACATGCGCGCATCGCTAGGCGAAGGCGACTATGACTCGGCGCAGGAGGACGCCATAGAGGCGTACCTGGAGAACTTTGAGTACCTGGAGCCGACCTTGGAGAAGGCCGATGCCGGATTCATGCACGCGCTCGAGATAGAGATGCGCGAGGATCTCCGCGGCATGATACGCGAAAAGGCGCCCGCGCCGGACATACTGGAGTTCCTTGACGGCACCATACTGCCAAAGCTCGAACAGGGCGAGAAGATCACGATCGAGTACCTTGCCGCCGAGGGCGGGGAGGCGGCCGCCGGATCCGGCATCGCGGTAGCCGACACCGGCGGAGTCTTGAGGGACATTGGGGACACCACGGAATCCGAGCAGTCGGCGGTCCGCAGCGAGATCGACTTTATAAGAATCAGCCTGGAGGAGGCGGTCATACTGTACGAGTCCGGGGACCACGAGTCGGCGTACGCGACGACCCGTTCCGCATACCTGGACAGCTACGAGTACGTCGAGGTGCCGCTGAGGCCCATCGCCCCGGACTTTACGCTGGAGGTAGAATACCTGTTTGCGGAGCTGCGCAACGCCATAAAGCGGGGAGAGCCAGCGTCCGAGGTAAGATCCCTTGCCGCCCAGATAGACCGCAACCTAGACGAGTCCGAGAGGCTCGTAACCGGCACGGGCCAGGTCGCGCCGGCAATCGCATTCACCGCGTCCTTTGCAATAATATTCCGCGAGGGGCTGGAGGCCGTGCTGATACTGGGCGCCATAATGACATACCTGGAGGCGTCCCGCAACAGCAGGTTCAAGCCGTACGTGCACTACGGCGTGATAGCCGCAGTCGGCGCGACGGCCGTCACGTGGTTCGTAGCCTCGTACATCATAGAGATATCAGGCGCAAGCCGCGAGCTCATCGAGGCAGTTGCGGCGCTGTCGGCCACCGCGGTACTGTTCTACGTCAGCTTTTGGATACTCAACAAGATAGAGCACAAGAAGTGGATGGAGTTTGTAAAGGCAAAGGTGTGGCAGGCCACCACCACGGGCAGCGTGATGGTGTTTGTCATGCTCGCGTTCTTTACCGTATACAGAGAGGGCTTTGAGACCGTGCTGTTCTACCAGGCGATGTTCGGGTTTGCCAAGTATATGGAAATGTTCGTTGGACTCGGGTTCGTGCTGGGGCTCGGATCCCTGTTTGCAGTATATTACGGCATGCGCATGATGGGCAGGAGGTTACCACTCAGGGCCCTGTTCGGACTTACCATGGGGATTGGCGCGTATCTCTCAATAGCGTTCCTGGGAAACGCGATACGCGAGCTGCAGGTGCTCGACATCGTGCCGTACACCAGCATGATCGGGGTCGTGCCCAGGCTTGACATCAACCTGGCCACCATGACGGGGATATACCCGACGCTGGAGACCGTGGTGGGGCAGGTGGTACTGCTCGGCGTATACCTGGTCGCGTCCTCGTATATACTGATTGTGAGGCCCCGCAAGGAAAGGGCGGTTGCCGCCATGAGGCAGTCGAGGCGCAGGGACGGCGGCAATGGTGGTGGGGGCGATGGCTCCCGGACGAGCAGTGAATGACTTTCCGGCCCCGTCGCGCGCCGGCAGGCAGCGGCGCCTGCAATTAAGCCTTATAACGGCCGTTTCCGACTGCATGATCACCTATGCAAAAACCAGACAGCAATGCGCCTCCGCCTGCCGCGTCACCGGACAATGACTCCGGCCCCGCGCATGCAGGACGCGAGGGGGCAGGAGGCGTGCAGCCGCGGGGCGCGCCGCAGGGAAACCACAGGGTTCGAATCGGAATAGACGTCGGCGGCACGTTCACAAAGGCAGTCGCCATAGACTCGGCAGACGGCAGGATACTGTCCGTGTCGACCGTCCCGACCACGCACGACTCGGCGCGTGGCGTCTCAGACGGCGTGCTTGACGCGTTCACCCGCGTGACCGGCAAGTCCGGGATACGTCTGGAGGACATAGACCTGGTGGCGCACAGCACCACTCAGGCCATAAACGCGCTGCTGGAGAGCGACACCTACCCGGTCGGAATAATAGCGATGGGCGTGGGGCCCACAAAAAAGGACGTGGTCAAGAGGACCAGACTGGACGGCCTCGAGGAGGAGAAGGGCGGCGGCAGGGGCACCGTAAGGCGCGGACTGCAGGTAAGCCACGAGTTTCTTGACACGTCGCACCTCATAACGGAGGAGGAGGTTGCCGGCGTTATCTCGCGCATGCGCGGCTCCGGCGTGCGGTGCGTCGTCGCCACCGAAATGTTCGGCGTCGACGACCCCTCAAACGAGGAGTTCGTGGCAGAGCAGGCCGCGGCGGCCGGGCTCCCGTGCACGTCCTCTCACGAGATATCTGGAACGTACGGGCTTGAGATAAGGACGCTGACGGCCGCGGTCAACGCGAGTATAATGCCAAAGACCATACAGGTCGCGGACTTTGTAGAGGGGGCAATGTCCGAGGCCGGTGTCAGGTCGCCGCTGCTGATAATGAAGGGGGACGGCGGCGTGACGAGCATGGAGACGTTCCGCTCGAGGCCCATCCTCACTGTACTGTCCGGCCCCGCCGCAAGCGTGGCCGGCGCGCTGCTGCACCTGCGCGTCGCAAACGGCATATTCATAGAGGTCGGGGGCACGTCCACCAACATCTGCATAATAAGGGGCGGCAGGCCCGAGATCAGGTACGTGACGATAAAGGACCACCCCACGTGCATACGCTCCATGGACGTCCGCATAGTCGGGGTTGCGGGGGGCAGCATGATTGCAATCCACAAGAACAAGATCCACAGGACGGGGCCGCGGAGCGCCCACATAGCGGGGCTGGGATACGCGTGCTACGCCGAGCCGTCGAGGATCGAGTCAGGCAGCCTCGTGCTTGTGGCCCCAAAGCCGAACGACGAGCCCGAGTATGCGGCCATACGGTGCGCCGACGGAACCGTGTACGCCATTACAAACACGTGCGCCGCAAGCGCGCTGCGGCGCATACCCGAAGGGGACTATTCGATGGGCGGGGGCGGAAGCGCCAGAAAGGACAAGGTCGAGGAGGCGGCTAGGGCCGCCTTCAGAAAGCTTGGTGACGCCATAGGGGTCTCGTACTCGGAGGCCGCGATGTCCGTCATACTTACCTCCGCGCACGAGATTACAAAGACGGTCGGGGCGATACTAAAGGAGTACAAGATGGAGTCACGTAATACGAAGATAATAGGCGGGGGCGGGGGCGCGTCCGTACTGGCCCCCGAGGTTGCAAAGAACATGGGGATGGGATACGAAAAGGCCCCGTACGCGGAGGTCATATCGTCGATCGGGGTCGCATCGTCGATGCTGCGAGACGAGTCGGAGGTAGCAATGGTAGACCCGACGCCGCAGATGATTGCGTCGGCCCACAAAAAGGCGCGAGCAGACATAGTTTCCAGGGGCGCCGTGCCCGAGTCGGTGAGGATCGACAGCGAGTACGTCTCAGACAAGGGGGCGCTGCGCATAACGGCCGTCGGAAGCGTCGAGATGTCAGGATCCGCGGCGCCCGGGCCAGGGCACCCAGACAGCGGAGGTTCACCTGCGACGTTCGGACTCGACGAGGCAGTGGAGCGCGCATCAGAGATTACCGAGATGGACAAGGTCCTGATAAACCTCGAGTTCGAGTCAGACCACCACATGGTGCTAGTTGGGCACTCCACGAAGAGGCGACTGTTCAGCAAGAGGAACAGGCACCGCATCATAGTACTTGACAGGCTCGGGAGGACAAAGCTGGACGTGCCTGACGGCGTGCTGTTCCAGGGCGGCAAGCTTGCCATAATAGAGGAACTTGACGCGTACATGGAGTCCAGGCATTCCGGAGTGGCCCCGCAGGTGCACCTGCTCGACGATACGAGGATGCTCGACTTCTCCGGACTGACGTCCCCCTCCCACGTGCTCGGGGCCGTGCAGGACGAGCTTGACGGCAATGTAAAGGCGGCGCTCATCATAGAGGCGTGACGGCGCACACGGAGCATCGGTCGGCGGAGGGGTGGGGGCGGACATCACGCCGCCTTTTCGGCCTTTTTTCGCACCTGCGTAATCTCAATCTCGACGGTCTCAAGAGGGTCGTCCACAGGGTTGCGCCGAATCGAGATCATCTTTGGCTTCTCAAAGTCACTCGTACAGTCGGGGCACGCATACACGAGCACGCGGTGCTCGTTGGGCGCCTTTGGGTTTGAGAGGCGCGGATAGTACACGAGCCGCGCCCCGCAATCCACGCAGTAGCGGTTGGCCCTCCTAGTCCGCGGCAGTCGCATCGCACCCCATTGCAGCATTATCACAGGGGGCGTATTTATCAAGATCCATCGCGCGGCCCATCGCGCGATTGGAGGTGCGGGGGGGGGTGAGGGCAGCAGTCAGATGTAACCGAGTCCCGCGGCTTGCAGCAGTATCATGCAACGCGGCCAAAGGCAGGCGCATCATGGGCGGTAGTGGCGCCGCCCATCAGACTTGAACTGACGACCGTCCGATTAACAGTCGGATGCTCTACCACGCTGAGCTAGGGCGGCCCTGTCCTCCGT
This sequence comes from Nitrosopumilaceae archaeon, assembly GCA_022823825.1. GTDB lineage: Archaea > Thermoproteota > Nitrososphaeria > Nitrososphaerales > Nitrosopumilaceae > Nitrosopumilus. The sequence goes on from JAJEHG010000058.1 coordinate 21,862, forward strand.
CATGGCAGAGCGGATTTAACCCTTTGCGCCCCGCGGCCCGCCTACCCGCCAAATGCACACCAGCGCGTCCGCGCCAAACGGGACACTCCCGTAAGTGCCCGCGGCCGGCAAAACGGCAGGCATCCAGCCGAGATGATCGTTTAGAGAACGGTATAAAGCTAAGATGCGGCGGGCGCCGGCCCGCAGCCCACACATACTAGCCCTGCGGTCCATTCTGCGGCGCCCCTACCCCACATCAGATCAGCACTCGCGTGGCGAGGATCCGCAGGGCGCAGGGCGCGTCCCCGGCCGACGTAATCAGTCACTTACGGGGAGGGATTTCAGACGCCCTCAGTACCTTTACCCTTCCGACACCGCCGTCTTCTAGTCTGACTTTGATTCCGTGGGGGTGGGATTTTGAAGACGTCAGGATCTCCCTTACCGTCCCATACGTCAGTCGGCCAGTGCCTTGGTCGGATTTAGTCTCGATTCCCACCTTGCATCCTTTGTATATCTGATCCCGGGCGGGAAAGGGGCGGGCCATGCGCATACTGAGACGCCGTCGATTTAAAGTGGTCGAATTGGAGACGGGGCAGGATATTGGCAGGGCTTGCGCCCTTTTTGGAGCTTCTCACAAGACCGCATCCGACCCAGCCCATCGCGCGAATGCCTGCAACATAGCACAGCGATGATGGCAGCGGTGGCTCGGAAAAAACGGACGTCGGGAGGCCGGCATTCCGGATCCGCGACAGGGCGCACACGTCAACTGGCAAAAAATCCAAGCGGTGTGGCGTCGCACAGACTGCAGGCCCACCCCGGGTACCGGATACCACGTAGCCGGAGGCGCGTACAGCGCTCGATTAGAAGTTGAGTATGGCGTCACGCGTCACAGGGCGATCTTGCAGACCTCTATCCAGCCGCTCCGCTCGCCGAATACCGCGTTGCTCCCGGTCCTCCTCATCTCCATCGATCTCATGTCGTGGCGCGACAAAACGGCCCCGCCCAGTCCGGCCGCGCGCGCCTCAACGTCGCCGGGGCCGTACCGCGTCGTAAAGGCCCACAGCGAGTCTTCGGCCGTCAGGCCGGGCGGGTGGTGCGGCATCGGAAACGCGGCCAGCGGTATGACCGACTCGTACGCCTCCTTTACTATGAGGTCAAACGGGCGGCTCGCCACCGGCCTGAGATCCTCGGGTATGTCGGAGGTGGGAAGAAGGTATTCCAGGATCATCCTGTTGCTACGGTTGGGGGTGGCGAACCCCGACGCGAGCCCCCAGAGGTCCCCGGCAGTCAGATAGTACGACAGCCCCTCCACCACCAGCAGCGACGGCTCCTCCCGGCTCCACCCGGCCCCGCCCAGTCCGGACGTCACGGACGCGCGCTTGGACGCGTCGGCGGTGACGCACCTCAGGGAGCCGCGCAAGTCCCGCGCAAGGGGGCCGACAAGCTGCTCCTTGCGATCCATGCCTGCAGAATCGACGTCAAAGACCGCGCAGTCAAGCCGCGAGCAGAGCTCTATTGACAGGGCGTCCATGCCGGCTCCCAGCACCACCACCTGCCGCGTGCCGTCGTTTTCGATGCAGTCCACGGCGAGGTCGAGTATGCACGACTTTCTGTTCCTTATCACCTCCTGATAGTGAGGCCAGAACCGGTCGCACTCCCTCATGATGCCCTCGCCCAGATCCAAGTCCAGCGTGCCCAGGAACCTCTGGGCAGGGGCGCTCGTGTGCGCCCTGCCGTCGGACCACAGCAGCACCAGCGCCGAGGTAGAGGAGAGAAGGTCCACGGCGCCGCGCGCGTGCGGGCCGCACATAAACCGTTGCGGGAGCGGCGGCAAAGATCCGCGGGCGACGCTAATGGGATGGTTCGCGCCTACCGCCCCGCAGCCTAGATCCACTGCAGCTCCCAAGACCGCCGCCGGAGCCTCCGTCTGGCCAGAAAACCCGGGCAGGACCAAAAACATACGCGCCAGGCCGACTCTGGGCCAATCCCCCTGTGTCGCGTATCCTGTAACTCTCGTCACAAGATTTCAGCCGGCCCGAGCACATTGGGCAGTAAAACGTTATTAGACCATCTCGGCAAGGTCACATAGATGGGTGCTGTTTTGAAACGTGGTTGCTCCAGATACCGGGTGCCGGCCGTGACGGTAGTTGCCGCGGCCGCCTTGATTCTGGCCGCAGCAGGAGCTATGCCGCACGTGGCAGAACAAGCGGCGCACGCACAGCAGCTTGAGAGCAGGACAATCGGCATAATCGTAGTCAGTGACAATCCGGACGTAGCAGAGAGAATGGAGCTCACATTCAAAGTCGCAATCGAGGACTTTAACAGGAAACTGGCCGAGGATGGAAGAGACTGGCGGCTGGCAGCAGAGTTTGTCACCATACGAGACGCCCGCGGCACGACGGATGCAATCAACGGCCTGAACGCAAAGGGAATAAAGGCAGTGGCCGGATTCATAAACGACGCGGGGGTCGCAAACGCGTACCGCTCCATACATCAGAACGGCATGCTAGTAATCACATCCAGCTCCGGACTGCCGGAGTTTTCCCGGCCCGACAACATATTCAGAACGGCGTCCACGTATGACACCGTGGCAGACGCATTCGTAAACATAATGAAGTCTGAGGGGAAGACCGAGGTCATCAACCTGTTTTTGGACTTTCGGGTAGGGCAGACATTCAACTCGACAATATACAACGCGCTTGAAGGGGAGGACAACATGAGGATGCTGGGCTCCATCAAGTTTGGCAACAACATAGCAGACGACGCCGCAAGGATAGGGGCCGAGATGCGCCAGATACTTCAAAGCACAAGCAACCACGAGAATGTCGGAATCTTTGTCACCGGGATCCCCTCCAGTGCGGGGGCGCTCGGAGTAATGGCCGGCCTGGACAGGGGGCCCGACTCGGCCATAGGCAAGACCACGTTCTACGGAACCGGAACGCTGCAGCCCGGCATAGAAGGCAGCGAAAGAGTGCTGCGGTTCATGGAAAAGACCGGCTACAAGGGAGTAGAGACGGCCATACATGAAAGCGAGCTTAACATACGGCTTGACAGCCTGCTGGGCAACGCCCTGGCGGCCCTGACGTACGACGCATACTCGACGGTGCAGATACTTGGAAGGGCCATCGACAGCGCAGGCTCGGCCACCAATACGGCCGCCATAAGGCAGGGCATGCAGCAGGCCGCCCTGGACTACTCGCCCGTGTCCGCGCGCGGCATAAACGCGGCTTTCAATGCGAACGGCGACGCTGCAGAGAGGGACGTCCACATATCGGAGATAAGAGGCGGCAAGTTCGTCGTCACGCAAGAGTACGATCCAGACCACGGCATAACCCAGCCCGCCCCGTTCTCAGAGCCGGACAGGCGGAAGCTCGGCGCGATCGTGTCGGAGACCGGAGACCTTGCAGTGGTGATGGTCGCCGCAAGCAAGGCCATAAGCCTCGCCGTGTCCGACTTTAACATAGAGCAGTTCAGGGCCGGAACCGACTACAGGATAGACCTGGTAAAGCGCGACGACGGCACCGACCCTTCGCGCACCGCGCAGCAGGCGATAGCCCTCGAAGAACTCGGCTCAAACGTGATAGTCGGGCCCGCGTACAGCGGGGGGGTCGGGAGCATAGCGTCACTTGACAGGGACGACATCATAGCAGTGAGCTATGGGTCAGGCTCGCCCGAGTTCAGTACCCCGGACGACAACATATTCCGCGCGCTGCCCGACAGCACGGGCGCCTCAATGGTGTTCGCGGAGATGCTGGAGCGTGACGGAATCGAGAACCTCATAATTGTGTACCGGGACGACGCGTGGGGCAGGACAACCAGCTCGTCCATGTACGACATCTTTGCAGAGCGCACGGGCGTCACGCTGATCGACGGCATTGCATACGAACCCGGCGCCGCCGACTATTCGACAGTGACGGACCGCCTTGCCGACGCGCTCGACGCCGCGGGGGCAGTAGGCGCGCCCAGTACGGCAGTGATACTATTGGCCTTTGATGAGGATTACGACATAGTCCGGTCCGCTGCATCCGACCCGCGCCTCCAGGAAGGCAGGTGGTACGGGATCATCGACCGGTCGCAGGCCGACAACGCAGGCATTACATCATGGGTTGAGAACGTCAGATATACCTCGGTGATCGTCAAGCACGAGCCCAACGCCCTGAACGCGCGCATCGATTCCGAGATTCCGGGCGCAAACATCTTTGCGTACCACGCATACGACGCGACCAGGCTTTTGATAGAGGTGCTGCAGAGGGAGGACGGCGTGACTGGCAGCGTGCCGCTTGCGCGCGCAAGCAGCGGCATTTACCAGAACACAGTGGAACCCACCGCGCTGGGGGTGCCGCTCGTATTCAACGAGAACGGCGACTTGGACGCGAGCTCGGTGAATTACGGCATTTACCGCACCATGGGGGGAGAGTCCGTACTCTCACTGGTCTTTGACTCCGCGTCCGGAACCATCAAGCAGGCAGAGCCCAGCAATGTGTGCAGATGACATCCAGAGTGCGCCGCGCCATGGCGCCATGCTGCCAAATGCAGCCTATGTGGCGGCAGAGCGCTGCAAGCAGGCAATACGGCCGTCCGGCATGTGGACAATCCATGCCTTGACGGTCAGACACGTCCGCGGGTTGCATGCTGGCGTTTTGAGTCGAATCGTCGGGGCTGATTCGGGCACGAAATTTGCTTCATTTCTAAATTCGAATTCAGAAATAACATAATCCAGAACCTGCAAGACTCAGTGCGACGTAATTTTGCAAGCAGGTTTCTCCGCATAGGCCGCGCCTTGGCACATACGAAGCCGTTAAAAACACATTTGGCGACCCAGCGTCATGCAGATCCAGACAACCCGAAGTAACTGGTGGTTCCTGCTGCCCATATTCTTGAACATATGCGGCGGGGTAATCGCATACTTTGTGCTGCGGCACGACGATCCACAAAAGGCCAAAAACTGCCTCATACTTGGCGCAGTATTGCTGGCAATACCGATAGCATTAAGCCTCGGATTGGAAGCCATTCCGGCATTAGACTAGTCCGCGTACTTTGCAGGACGCATTTTTTTATCCGCTTATCAGGCCGCATGCGGCCCGAGCCGACGGCGTTCAAGACGCGGACACGCCAAACTTTGCCACAAGGCCGAAACTGGCCGTCGGCGGCGGCGGCAACCAACCAACCTGCCGCGCAGTGCGCAGCCGGCAGACGGGCATGCACGGGCCAGGTTAAAGAGCGGCAAGACGCACGATCCGCGCGAAGGTGGAGAACAAAACCGCGCCTAGCGCCACCAAGGCGTTCTCCAACGGTTATAAGCAGACTCACCAATCCAGAGTCATGTACAACGAGAAAAGACGGAGCGGGTGGTGGTTTTTGCTGCCCATATTCCTCAACATAGTGGGAGGAGTAATTGCATACTTTGTGCTGCGGCACGACGATCCGCAAAAGGCCAAAAACTGCCTGCTGCTTGGAATAGTGCTGTTTGTGATACAGATTGGCATCGGCTACATACTAGAAGATGTCACAATGAATACGTTCCATATGCTGCCAGTCCTGCAATAGTGGGTCGGCGGCCATGCACCATGCACGCGAGTCCGCCACGCGTAGGCCTGTCTGTGTGGCAACCGACCACACGCAGGAAGAATCCACGCACGTTTGAGTTCACGGCACACCAGAGCGTCCGACCTGTACGGACGGCCTTGCGGGACGCAAAAACCTGTTTGTTTCCAAATTCGAATTAAGAAATATTCGGATCCACGGCGTTTCCGATCTTTCGTTACTGATGGTTACGCCCACCGTGACCGCCGCCGTGGCGTCTTACGGCCGTCTTGCAACCACACGCACAATTGCCGTAACGAGAGGCCGTTCGGGGCGCGACCGTACGAAACGACTTAAGAATGTGGCAGGCCATACTACGGTATGTTTGTCAGAGTCGTCCGCAGCAGGTGGTGGTTCATGCTTCCCATTATCATGCAGTTTATCGGCGGCATCATAGCATACTATGCCCTGCGCCAGGACGATCCCACAAAGGCCAGAAACTGCCTGCTACTTGGAATCGCGCTGTCGGCAATCTGGTTTGCAGTGTTTGTACTCCCCATCATACTGCTGATTGCCACAATGCCGTCAGGACAGCCAATAGATGAGCTGCCCTACGAGGATTTCATGTTTCTAAACCCGAATTTTGAAGCATAGAAAATCAAGCATGCAGAGCATTGGCGCGCTCAGACGCTGCGTCCTTCAGGGCCCTGTCCGTGGAGCCGTATGCATGCATGGCTCACGTGGCAGCAGAACCCGCGGCTTGGCATATATTGCAACACGTAATACGCGCCGCAATGGCCACTGCAATGCAAAACAACGTAGAGCGCTGGCTGGTGCACGAAAGCCTCAGGTTCAGATACGCCAAGTCTGACACCGACACGTTCAGGGCGGTCATAACCAGCCCGGGCGGCCCAGACGACGGCACGGAGGTATTCGAGCCAAAAAGCCAGCCCGGCGTCATCGTAATCGGCCGAAAATGCCCTCTCAATGCGGGCCAGAACGCACGCTTTCTTGCCATGACAGAGCAGGAGCAAGACAGGGTGCGCAGCAGGATCTCAGAATACTGCGACTCGATAGGCGCGGTGCACCGCTTTTTGGAGGAAAACGGGCTCAATATGGTGGGGGTCTACACCGTAATTGATGCCGCGGAGAGGCAGAACCAGTCAGACTTTTCAGAGTCCTTGGGCGATACTGCGCGCATGGCCGGCCGCCTAAAGGATCATTTGAGGCGCACCGTATGAAATATGGTCCAAAACCACCCGGATCACCAAACCGTGCCTGAGAGCTAAACCCCCCCTCCCCGTAACGGATCCTAGACACGATGCAGAATTTCCAGAAAAGGCGTTTTTCAGGGGGGGTTTAGCTTTGACGCCTGCATGCGCGATCCAACCCCCAAAACATCCCGGTAGCTGGGCCCGGGATGTGTGATCGTTTCACGCTAGGCGTCAAAGCTAAACCCCCCTCTCAAGGGCGTTTTTGCTGATCATTTGGGGAGGGGCAATCTCAAGAATATTATACGACAAAGGTGAAAAGAGACACGTGGTTGCAACAGTAGTAATAGTCATAGGCGCAATAATCGCGTCCATGATCATAGCCGGATACATGTACGAGGTGTACAAGCCAGAGGACATAGAAGTCTCCGCGGGCGAGCCCGTGATGGTGGGGCCCGTCGAGTATACCGTATCGTTTGAAAGCACCCACATGGGCGACAAGGAGGAGCAGCCAGAGCACACATACGTCATGATTACGCTCACGGCGGAGAACAAGGGGGAGGAAAGAACGCTCCTTTCGGGCGGCCAGTTCTACATCAAGGATGAGGACGACAAGAGACACCAGGCCGTATACGGCAACTTTTCGCAAAAGGACCTACTGGTAGAATGGCTCGAGTCGGGCGACATAGTGGAGAGGAACACGCAGTTTGACGTGCCGTTTGACGAGGACTCCAGGTACGACATACTGATAAGGCCTCAAAAGGAGCAGAACTTTAAGGACATAGGCGCCATATGCATTGCAAACTGCCATATCGAGTGATGGCCCAAAGACGCCGATTCAGGACAGATACTTCTTGTTGTCCCTCAGGTATTTTGAGACGAACCACTTTAGAAAGATCATGTGATCACCGCGCGTCTGCGATCCTTCCAACTTCTTGATGTATGTGATCTTCTCCTTTGGGAGTATGTTCACCATGGGATATCCGCCCTTGTGGAGAATAAGCAGCGCCAGCAGCCTTCCAATTCTTCCGTTTCCGTCAATAAATGGGTGTATCAGCTCGAACCGGTTATGAAACATCGCCGACATTATGACGGGGTTTGTTCCTCTGTTTTTGCGGCACCATTTCAACAGGATCTCCACCTCGGGGACTACGTCGGGCCACAACACGTATTCAGTTCTTCCCCCGTATGGGGCGACGTCCGCCCGCCTGAAGCTCCCGGCATTGTTCGTGTCCGTCCCTGAAAACAGGATGTAATGCCATCGCAGAATAAGCCGCTTTGTGATGGCCGGTTTTGTCGCAAGCATCTCGTCAAATATTTTCTCCATCTGGATAGCCTCCACGATGTGTTCCAGTGCGGTGTCCTTTGGGGACAGGTTGTATTCCAGCAGGTTTCTTGTCTGGCCCAGCGTCATCGTGCTGCCCTCGATTCTCTGCGTGCTGTATATGTGGTTGATCTTGAACCAGTGGTTTTCGGATCGGATGATCTTTTTGTCAACGGCGGCAATGTATCCGGAATACCTGTCATGTATCATCTCAAGTAGGGGGATGTTTTCCTTCAGGTACATCTCCTCTTCAAACTTTTTTTTGGCAGAGTCGATCTCCGCAGGAATGCGCCTCCCAAGATACCGCTCGTGCTGGTTTTTGCCCGAGTGGTACACCAGATAGTAGTAACTCCCGTTTCCCTTTTTTCTCTTGACTACTGAGACCATGCAATAACTTACCAACCTAATTATTTAATTTTTGTTAAAAGAGTAAAAATTCGATGGGTAATGGTACCGCACGGTTCTAGGTGCCAGGGACGTCAGGGCGGAGGCAGTTTAGCACCTGCAGGCACATCGTCGAATCCAGACACCTGCCAGGCGCCGGCCAAATCTTTCCAAATACGAGTTTTGAAACATGCGGATCAGTCGCCGGACTCTGCCCGTATCTCCGGCATGACATACACGCTGACGGGCCTTATCCGGAACGTTGTGCGCCTCTCTCCCGGACGGCGGAAGGGGTACCTGTCCCTCCCCGGCATATACTGCCGCGTCAGGACATCTGCGTACTCGTAGTCATAGTCGGGGATTGTCTTCTCGACCACGCCCCGGACCGACACCATCTGCAACGGATCGTCGGCCGACGTGACCGACAATGCCACCCTGTTATCGCGCAGGACGTTTCGGTGCTTGGTCCTGCCCTCTGCCGTGTTGACCATTATGGCCCCGTCCGCCCAGTTTGCCCAGACCGGCGTCACCTGCGGCGAGCCGTCGGGCATTACGGTCGCCATGTGTACCAGGTTTCGCCCCGAGAGCAGGCGCTTTAGAGATTCTACAGAGTCCGTATCCGCAGTTATGCGCGCCATATGCACCAGTACACCGCCGCGTTGCGCGGCCTGTAGTATAAATCTGCCCGGCCCCGTGCCTAGTACGCTCTAGGGGCAACTCCCACAACCGACAATCCGGTCCGCGCATTCCCCCGCCGTCATCCACGGCGATGCGCAGGACAGGTGTCAGCCGTTGCCGGTCTCTTCCTTTTTGGCGTTCCCTCCGTCGTTACCGGACAGTGAACTTGCCACTGTTTTCTCCCCACGCGAATCCGCCTTTTTGGACGAGGCCTGCCGCGCGGCCTTTCGGCCGCTCCCCTGCCGCTTACGCCTCTTTCCCTTCTCAAGCACCTTGGTGATGGCGCGGTTCATTATCTCCACCACCAGGTACGCCGAATACTCGGCAGTTGGCCTACCGCCGTTCCCGGACGCGGCAATCTCTGAGAGAACTCCGCCGAGAATCTCTTCCAGCCGTCTTGCCGTCCTGTCTATCACCGACGAGTACGCAGACTCAAAGCTCTCGGGCTCCTCGAGGTCCAGCAACCTCGTGGACGTCCCATAGTACTTTGTAATGCCGCCGCGCGACTCGACTACCCTCATCACCTCAACGAGGCCCGTCGTCCTGAGGATGTCTATGTGGTGCCGCACAGTAGACAGCGCCTTTTCTGGTCCCGTCCTGTTCACCGCTGCTGTGATCTCTTCTGCCGACAGCGTCTGGCCGTACAGCATGGATAAGATCCTTGAGCGTATCGGGTCCCCTATGGCGCGTGCGTGCTGCATGGTAACTGACACGGTCCGGTTAGTCCGGACTTGCCTGTCCAGTAGCGTAGCCATGCAGTCCAGTCAGCAAGTCCGTTAAAGAGAACCCAAGTCACAATTTGTTGCCCTGCCGGGCAAATATTTTGAACCAACCTTGCATGTGGCATCATTTTGATAATAATGACAGCATATCGATGATTTCAACAGTATATTGACACGTATAGGAGGCATTCGGATCATCTAGGATCGTCCTTACAAGATTTATTGTTGAAGAATGCCAAGATCTATTTGACAAATACGGTTTAAAACCGCATATATCATAGTAATTTTATAATTATACTAGTTTATTAATTATCTTAGTATTATTGTAAATAATACATAGTATTATGAAAAATATCATAGTGGTTGGTGATCGGGGGATCGGGGGGGCGGCAGGGGCGGCAGGGGCAGGGGGGGGGCGGCAGCCGCGGGGCCAAGTCGGTGGCAGGACGTCAAAGATGGGCGGTTTGCAAATTCGAGTCGAATGAGTGATCAGGAGCCGCAGGCGACGGTCGGCGCGCCGCGGCCCTTGGCTCGCCTGCGCGCCGACACAAAACATGGCAGTGATTCCGTATGCGCCGCTACATTCGGCGAACAGGAGTCAGATCACAGCGCCGTACCGGAAGCCTGCACCGGGGCACAGGAGATAGGGCTGCATGCTGCCACGTATGATGCGTCTATGATCCCGGCCGGAGTGTGTTTTTGTGTCTTTCAAGAAATGCAATTGCAAGTATGATGCATGTCGGAATGATTACCATAGTGGTAAAAAACGAGGTGTTTTGCGAGATGAAGATGTCGGCATTTGGTTCCTCCACCCCTTGGACAGTTCCGGCATATTCAATACTTACAACATTCCCGACGGGAAGTGTCAGCCGGGTGCTTGTTATCAGCTCCGTGACAAGTGTACAGTCACAGGCCAATTCGACGCAGGCCATATAGATTGGAATAAGACCCATCTAAAACGCGACAAAGCATGCCACGACCACGGATGCCTTGTATCGTAGTCTCATGATTTCGTCACAGTTCTTTATTTCTCATAAGATGCGCGGCGGATTTTGCCCTGCAGTTGCATCAGACAAGAGCTCAAGCACGAACTCCCGCAATCTTGCCAAAAGAGTCCACGTACCGCCGAGTCATAGCAGACACCACGTCGGGCGGAATCTCGGGGGCAGTCGGCGCCCTGCCCGCGCTGCGCTCCTCCTCGAACTTTTTCTTGTAGCCGTGCTCTGCAAGCCAGTCACGGAGTATCTGCTTGTCGTACGACGTCTGGACACCCCCAGGATTGTACGAATCCTTGGGCCACATGCGGTACTCGTCTGGCCCTATCGAGTCGCCCAGGGTTATCTGTCCGCCGCCGTCCTCGTCCTCTAGGATGCCAAACTCCAGCTTCAGGTCGGCCAGGATGAACCCGGCGGAGTCGGCTACACGCGACATGTCCTCGTATATGTAGATCGACTGCTCCTCAAGCCAGTCGTACTGCTGCCCGGAGACCAGCCCCGTGCCGACGGCGGCCTCTCGGTTCACAGGCACGTCGTGCTCGGATTTTGTGGTCGGATCAAACACGGGCCTTGAGAGCCGGGACGCCAGCTGCGTGTCGGAGCCCTCAGGAAGATCCAGCGTACCGTCCCTCCACCTGTCATACATGCTTCCATACAGGTAGCCCCTCACCACGCACTCGATTGGCAGCATCCTCATCCGCCTGACCACCATGTCAGTGTCCGAGGCGCGCCGCACGAAGTGGTTAGGGACGCCAAGCCGGCCAAACCAGAACTCGGCGGATCTGCACAGTATCTCCCCCTTGCGCGGAATATTCTGCGAGAATTTTACGTCGTACGCGGACACGCGGTCAGAGAACCGAAACAACAGGTGTCCCGGCTCGTCCTCCAGCTCGTAGATGTCCTTTACCTTGCCGCTTGCAATAAACTTCATGCCAGTGGTATCACACGCGGGGATTTAACTGTAAGAGTGTAAGATCAGCGGGTTGGATCGCGCCAAAAAAAATCCAAGCGCGGATTTTTTTTACTTGCTGCTGGCGTGCAGTTGCGCGGCGGCGCGGCAGGGGCCGTTTGTCAGAGCGCGGGCGCCAGACCGATACCGCGCGCCTACGCGTAGTCCCCCAGCGTGCGCTGCCTTGCAAGCCTTGTGGTATCGGCGTGTCCCAACCAGTCTGATGCTGCAATGCCCGTGGCGGACGCGGCAAGCCGCACGCCGCCGGCCATGCTGTCTGCCACCGCAACGGGGTTTTTCATCGCGGCCCTGACACCCTCGCGCACCTGCCATACGCCCACGGGAACAGAGTATTCGGGGCGAATCTCCCGCATCACCAGCGCGCCGGCCTGCACGTGTTTTTCTGCCAGGTATTCCAGCACCCCGAGCCGGGCTGCATAGTATGCCCCCGCCGTGTTCTGTGGCGCGCGCTGCAGGTGCGAGGTCTCCCAGTCAGAGGCAAAGGATGTCCGTCCCGGGGCCTTTGAGGCGTTGTTGCCGCCGTCAGGGGCCGGCGCATGCCACGCCTCCACCAGCTCAAAGAGCCACCTGTTCTCAAACAGCACCACCGCAAACGCGTTTCCAAGGTGCTCGTGGCAAAAGACCCTGCACGAGTCCACCACGTCGCACTCGCTCACGTGCCAAAGCAGCCGGGAGGATATCGCAGAATCGGCCGCCGTAATGCTCCATTTTGTCGGAACCAGCCTGCGCCTTGAGCCGAGCATTCCGATGCTGAGGCACCTCTGTATGTCGGACATGGCGACGCCCGACTCGTACAGCGAGAACATCGCCTCTGACGCGCTCGCGTCCGTATCGTAATACAGCCTCTCGATCTGCTTTGACGGGCGCGGCACGTCTGAGAACTCTGCTGAGCGCACCAGCCCGATCGGCCCAAAGGGAGTACCCGTGTCGTCACCGCCGGAGTGTCCGCCCCTTCGGGCGGTCCGGATCCGTACGGGTCCCTCAAAGGAGATGTCCGATCCGATAGAGGCCGAGGCCATGGCGACCTCCTGCAGCCGCTCCACGTACCGGCTGTCCCCTCCGGAGCCGGCCAGATCGGCGCGCACCTGCCTCACCCCGCGGATCATTCCAAGCCTCAGCCCCACGATGTCGCCAAGCGAGAGCCCCCGCCACCTTTCGGGGCTGTCAAATATCGCGGTATCGCCGTGTACGGGCGGCACCATGGGACCCACGTACACTTTGGGATACCCGTACGAGCCCACAAATACAGAGGGCGGCGTCGAGCCGCTGACGGACATGCCGCGTTCGGTGCGCGCACCGCCGGCCCCGGCGTCGGCGGCATTCCGGGCAAGCGTCATGTGCCACCGTCTGGCAATCTCGTCCTTGATCTCGCGGGCGTCCACGCGTATGGGGGGTGACGCTTGCGTAATAAAGTCGAGCGGTATCCCTTCTCCCCCGGTTCAGGCACACGTAGAGGAGTGGAAGGGTTCACGATGACATGCGCGCAAACGGCAAACAGGAGCCGCGTTCGTATCGGCCGCGCTCACCGTGACTACGAGCGCTCTGCAAGCCACGAACCCAGTTCGGGCAGAACCCTCTTCTGGGACAGGGAGCTTGCAATCATACCCACGTGTCCCGTGGGATACATGCGCAGCGTCTTGTCGCGGCTGCCCACTGCAGCGTACAGGGGCATGCTGCACTCCGGCGAGACCAGGTGGTCGCCTACCGCAATCTGGATGAACATGGGCATGGTGATCCTCTTGAGGTCGACGTGCACGCCGCCCACGTGCATCTTGTTGCGGGCCAGGAGGTTCCGCTGGTAAATGTCGCGTATCCACTGCCTGAACAGCTCCCCGGGTATCGGTGGCGTGTCTCCCAGCCACTTCTCGACGCGCAGAAAGTTGTCCACAAACCGCTTGTCGTGTATGTTTCTAAAGAAATTCACGTACTTTTCGACGCCCTGCTCAAACGGCTTGAGCACGGAAAAGCAATAGTACATGAACTCGGGGGGCATGTTGCCTATCGTCTCGACCATCTTGTCCACGTCCATGTGCTTTGCAAGGTTGCTGATTACGGTGGTGTCCCTCCACCCGTCCACGACGGGCGCGGTGGCCACGTAGTTTCTGACGCTCTCCGGATGGAGCGCGGCGTACATGGCAGAGATGGTGCCGCCCGTGCAGTATCCCTGAAGGGACACGGACTCTACGGAGGACTCGTCCTTGATGTGCTCCACGTAGGAGTCCATGTACCCGTTCACGTAGTCGTCAAAGTCCAGATACTTGTCCATGCTGGTGGGCGTCCCCCAGTCAAGCATGTACACGTCAAAGCCCTGGCGCAGCAGGTTGCGCACCCAGCTCTTTTCGGGATGGATGTCAAGGATGTGGAACCTGTTGATTACGGCGTACGATATCAGGAGGGGCGTCGCGTGCCGCTTTTCGGTCAGCGGCCTATAGTGCAGGAGGCGCGTCTTGTCTATGCCAGAGGCCACGTCATGCCGGGTCACGTCAAGTATGATCTGATCCGGAGAGGAGACCATCCGGGGCGCGTTTATGACGTTGCGGCCAAACTTTAGAATCTCCTCGATCAGCTTTGGATCGATCTCCGAGCTGATCGTCACGTCTCGGTATCACCGTCCTTTCGGTGCGGTCCGCCGTTCGCGGCCGTGCCGGACTTGCCGCCATTGGAGCCCTGCAGAGCCGAGTCACCCCCGGTGTCGCGTGCCCGGCGCTTGGAATCGTCGGAGCTCTCAGGACTTCGCACGCTTTGTGGTCTTCTGGAAGGCGCGGGGCGCGTGTCAGCAGCAGGCTGCGGCCGTGGCGGCCTCGGCTGTCCCTGTTGCTGTCGCTGCATACGTCTGGTGTGTCTGTTGGGCCGGTGGCGCCGGCGCCTCTTTTTCCCGGCAGTGGCTTCAGACGCGCCTGTCGCGTCGCCGGGGGTCGTCCCCGTCCGTTTGGCCGCATCCCGCGGCGGGCGTGAGAAAGAACCGGATGATGTGCCGGGGGCATGTCGCGTTACAGCAGCAGGTGCGTCCTTTGAGCTTCCGGGTGCCGGCGTGGGTTTTGGCGCGGACTCTGGCTGCAGGGGCTGCGGATTGGTGCTGCCGGGCCGTCCGGTCTTTGAGAACCTGCGGTGGGGGCGCCTGCGGCGTCGTCTCGGGTTTCTGGCGCCCTGTGCAGAGGGCCCGGCGGAAGGGTCAGACCGACTTGGTGCTGCAGGGGGCGAGGTTGGATCGGGTTTTGTGGACGGCGGCCTTCCCTCCGGCTCTTGGCGCGTAAGCCCTGCGGCAGAGCCGCCGGGCGTGCCAGCTTCGCGTGGGCGCGGTGGTCGCGCCTGCACATCGCGTGGCTGCTGCGACTGCCGGTGCTGCGGGCGGTGCTGCGGGGGTTGCGGCGGATCAGGACGCCGCTGCTCGGGCCGCGGACGCGGCGCAGGTTGCTGCAGCGGGGGCTGTTCTTGAGCATCCCGTGGAGGCGGCTGCGGCGATGCGCCGTTTGGAGCGTCACCGGCATGGCCGGCGCGTCCGGATTTTGACTTGTCCCCGCCGCCAGCCGTGACTGCGGCGGCAGCGGATTCTGCAGGAGTGTCACCCCTTCCAGGGTCTGAGGGCGCGCCGCTCACATCCGCAGCAGACGCCGAGCCTGATGCGCCCCTCGAAGTGGAGCCGGAGCCCGTGCGCCGCAGGCGCTGCAGCTCCAGTTCTGAGAGCCTCAGCCTCTTCTTTAGGGAGTGAATCTCGCGGTACACGTCGTCGATCTCCTCCTTGCTTGGCAAGTTGGCCGACTGCAACACTGTGTTAGATATGCGGTTCCAATGCTTTACAATCTCGAGCTCCTTTGAGACCAGCTTGCCGTAGTTGGAGCCAAACTTTGGCGAGTCAAAGAGCTCGGTAAAGTCATTATCAAACATGTCAATCCAGACGCGCTTGAGCGCTTCGATCTGCTCCGTGTCGTGCGGGATGTCCGGCATCTTCTGGTTGACCTTTTTTTGCGCCTCTCCCCAAGTGTCTGCAAGCTGTGAATAGTATTCGGTCAGGTGTTTGCTGAACGCCACCATGTCCTCACTCATCTCTATCATCTCGTTTGTAATCTTCTTGGAGTTTGCCGCAAGCGCCCTCATGGGTCCAACCGACGCCAGCGCCCCGGGCTTGCTTGACATCAGGTGCAGTATGTCGGTCCAGAACGTCGCAAGCTGCTTGTAGTGCTCAGATGCGTTCCGGAATTCCGAATCATCAACGGTCATTGCAGGGTTCATCATGGTTTCAATAATAAATAGGTAGACAAAGGAGGACGGTACGCCCCCAGGTCGAAACCGTTCGACGTAAGACAATTTGATCAATCAATGCACAAGGATAGGCCGTACGCTTAGATCCTGACTCTTCCTTCCCCCCCCCCCGAACAGCACAGCCGCGTAAGACGCGGCAGGGAGCCCACCCCTCGGGAGAATCCCCGAGGGAGTGCAGTTCAGTATCAAGGCACTCAACGGGCTCACAAAGACACAGGAGCCAAGCATGGGTGCACAAGGTATAAGACCCATAGTAGAGCGGGCATTTGGAATCATTTCACGACAGGCTAAAATTTGGACACATACGGCCCTCATATCTTGAACTGCTCCAAGAGGGCGAGAAGATCATACTGTTTGTTTGCGGGTTGCAGCAAAAGATGGTTTGATCCGGCAAGTGGACGTGTGTTAACGGCCGAGTTTGTAGCCAAATGGAAGGAAGATGACGTGTGACCGGAAATGTTTCCATTTTTGTTCTAAAGGGGGTCCCAGTTCATGGAATGCATCTTAAAAGGTCGCTTCCTATTCTACAGTGAATCTAGACGGTACACGATACATGGCGTTTTTGGAACTTGATTTCTCTCCTTCCTCCCTCCCCCCAACATTGCGAATGAACAAAAACACGCGGCAGAATTAGGCGGATGCAGCGCCCTTTCCCACACCAGCGCATAATTCCACCCGATGTGAACGGGAGGGAGCGGGTCCACCGCGCTGCATGGAACAGTCAGAGGGCGTACAATTCGGATGAGTCAGCGTTTATGTGCCACTCCCGTCAGCAAGCAGTACGAAAAATGGTTGTGGCATACGGATGACTACGGGCGCGGGCGGACGGGGCATGCAAAACGCAGCGGTGGCACTTTACGGCGTGAGGGTGCGGCCAACTACAACGCTTTGCCACATATTACATAATCCCGAAACATACCTTGCGTCATCTGTTGCAGTATTTGCGACCATAGTTGTCTTGGGCGTGCTGTTCCCTTCGAATGCCTTTGTAGGCCAGACGGATGGGACCATGTGGGACGGCGCTCTATACGCCGGGGTTACAGGTTCTGCAAGAATACTGCTAGTAATCCTCGGGATATTTTGGATTGGAAAGGTGTGGGGAGGAAACCGAAGCCTTCGAAGAGCCTTCCCAGTGCTGGCATACTGTCTGGTGCCCATCACGTTATGGATCGTAGCAGATCCTGCACTGCGGAGTCTGCTTACTCTTGCGGTTCCGGAGGCAGTCCTCTCTGACGGGCTGACTGAGGGACATGTGATCGTCTATCGTGTTATCCAGTCTGCTTTCAGTCTGCTCTTCGTAGGATGGGCGTTCCTGCTACATGTAAAGGCGATCCGCATACTGAACGGGTTTGGATACGTCAGATCCATAGTAATCTTGGTGCTGGCCGTACTGATCGAGTCTGCGGCCAGCGGCACGGTTCTACATGTTGGCAAAGGCCTGTTTTTCATTCCCTAGATTCCAAAGCCATGCCCAAGACTGTGCTTGGTTACTAGGGGTACTTGCAGGCGATGCCCCACGCGGACTCGGCGTGTGCATGTAGTCGTGTCAGGATGCCCAGACCTCCTGCAACATATTGGATATAGGCAGATCTGCATGGCGGCGCCCACGTCCGACCCGGGGCCAAACGGCCATAAGAGTGGGCGCCGTGGATTAAAAAGAGATTTTAATGGTTCTGGGAGAGTCTTGCGCATGGAAGGCCGCGACGACGAGCCCACGGTTTCAAAGGAGATCATAGTGCTTGAGGCCATACGGAACGGCATTACAAAGTTTGGCCGCATACAAAAGACGACTAGGCTTCCTCCCGAGGAGCTGAACGCCATACTCGAGAGGCTGGAGAGGCAGGGGGACATAACCGTAAGGGAGAAGAAAGGCTGGCTTGGCACCAAGATCGAGCTGAACGTCACAAAGTCGGGGGAGGACAAGGTCGACGAGGGCATACGTGAGATGCAGGCCAAGTGGGGCCAGATGCAGGCCATATACAAGTCCGGTGACAAAGAAAAGATGAGGAGCTTTATGGACAGCAACCGCTCCATACTTCCAATGATGCTCTTCTTTGGCGTCATAGACATGATGATGTTCAGCATGATGTTCAGCATGATTGGAATGCCCATGGCCTCGTACGTCCCGCCGGAAAGTGTGCCGGAGGGCATGGACGACGGCGGCGGCGCGGGCATGGACGACGGCGGATTTGATTTTGACATTGGTTTCTAAGAGCCATGCAGGATAGTAAAAGGCGCCAAAACGGCGACGGCGCATACGGCGGCCGCGTATACTACGACTCGGAGGATCACAGGGGCCCCGCAAGGACGCTCCGGTTCCTAAAGGCGCACAGTGCCGAGTACCTCTCAGGCAGGGACCTTGGCGACGTGCTCGGCATCAGCAGGGTGGCAGTATGGAAACACATCAAGACGCTGCGGAGTCTGGGATACGACATAGAGTCGAGGCAGAAAGTCGGATACAGGCTGCAGGGTTCAAGCGGCGAGCCGTACCCGTGGGAGATCACAGAGGGCATAGGAACCAGCACGATAGGCAGGAGGGCATACTATTACGACGACGTGGGCACGACCGGCTCCACCCAGGACGTCGCGGCTGCCTTGGCCGAGACGCCCGGAAACGACGGGGCCGTCGTCATATCGGCCACGCAGTCCAACGCGAGGGGCAGGATAGGAAAGAGGTGGGCGTCCCCGCGCGGCGGCATATGGATGTCCGTCGTACTGCATCCGGACTGCAGGGCGGCAACCGCGTCCCTGCTGCCCATAGCGGCCGGCGTTGCAGTGGCGGAGTCCATAGAGGAGGCGTGCGGCATAAAGCCCGAACTCAGGTGGCCCAATGATGTAACGATCAGGGGCAGGAAGGTGGCGGGAATAATAACGGAGGCAGAGATGGAGCTCGACCGCATACAGAGTGTGCGCCTTGGGATAGGGGTCAACTTTGACGTGGATGCAGAGAACATAGAAAAAACGTTTGCAGACACTCCCGGTTTTTATGGCGCGGCGTCACTAAAACAAGAGATCGAATCGGCCGGCGCATCAGGGATGCCATCCAAGGCAGAGCTGGTAAGGGGGATGCTCCGCAGGCTCGACACCGCATATGGCATGCTGCTTGACGGGAGAACAAAAGTCATAACGTCAGAGTGGGCCAAGAGATCGTCGACTGTCGGCAGAAGAGTCAGCGCGACCGTTGATGGCCAAAAAGTTACCGGAACCGCCACCGGGATAGACGACAGCGGCATGCTCGTAGTCAGAACTGACGGTCCGGACAGTGGCGGCCGGAGGCAGGTCGCGCTCATGGCGGGAAGCTTGGAATACGTTGAGTGAATTCGGATCAGAGCATGCAAGTTCCGGCCGTCCGGTACCGGCGGGCGCGCGCTCTTGCGCATAATGTGCGTCAGGGGTTAGGCCTGCCCTGTGCGGGGCCGTCCTGCGGCCGCCGTCCTTGCGGTGGTTGCTGTCCGTATCCTCTTTTTTGCAGGCGCCCTGCCGCGGGTTTTGCGCTTGTCGGCGGATGTCGCTCCGGTCTTTTTGCCGCTGCTGCCTTTGCCCCTCCCCTTGACAGCCTTGGTGGCGCGCACGCGGGCAGGAGGCTTTCCGTCCTCAAGCAGTTCCGACTGCGCCCTTAGCACATCCAAAAGTCCCGACTGCACGTCAAGCGCGTCTCTCACCACCGACTCAAGCATGCGCGCATAACGCCCATAGTGCAACAGCATCTCCGCGTATATCGCACCCCTTGCAGAGAGGTACTCGTTTGTGCGCAGTGTATTCGTAGAGTCCACAACCTCCGCAAGTGGCGACGGTGGTGGGCCCATCCTGTCCAGGCGCTCCTGCAGATCGTTTATTGCCAGACGGAGATCCTCGGCCCCGAGGCTGTCCGGCCCCTCCGTCTCGCTTGCCAACAAGGTGGCACGGCTATGCTTGAATTAAAGACTTGCGAGGGGGTGGAGGAAGGACGGCGTCTATCGTACTAAAAGCCGGTCCGCCGAGGATCAGAAGGAAGAACCGCGAACGGCACGGGCGGCGGCGGCGCCACACGCGCACGCAAATCACACGCGCCTCGGATCGGCGGAGCATGCCGCCAAACCAATGCCAAGAAATAAATCAAAAATAAAAGAAAAACGCCCTTGCGGGCTTTTTGCCTCGACTAGTTGGCCCTGAAGCGGAATGCAGATATCCAGGACTTTAGTATATCGTGGTTGATGTTTGAAAAGGACTTTGCATTGTCGTTGAACGTCTTGATGTTCTGCTGAGTCGCATCGATTGTGGTCAGTACGACCTGGTTGTTTATGGATGCAATCTTTGCAATCTCTTCAGTCGTTCCGCCTATCGCGCGTACTGCCGCCTCCGGGATGCCCGTAGACAGTCCAGACTTGCGCGTCACTTCCTTTTGGAATTCAAATGCAGAGTTTGCAACGTTCTCGCATGCCTGCAGATACTCCTGCTGCACGTTCGTTATGGCCTGGTGGTACTGAGGCACCGACTGCCGTATGCCGTTGAACATCTTGTCAAGGTTCTGCTTGAATACGCCAAACGTGTCGTTTGAGGACGGTCTTGACGTGTTGCTGCCGCTGTTGTTGTTGTTGTTGTTGCTGTTGTTTTTGTCAGTCATGTTTGTTTGTTCACCTCCCTTTTCTGTCTGTTAGGAATAGGCAGTATGATCACCTGCACCAGGTCTCCCTCCCCGATTCCAAGCGCTTTGCGCTCGGCCTCCGGTATGGAGATCCGCCCGTTGCTGCTGATGGTGGTCTTGTAGGCGCCCCAGCCGGCGATGGAGGAGATCATGTCCTGCCCCATGCCGAGCACGGCATCCATGCCCCTGCTTTGCATGCTAGAAACGTTCTCAATCATCCTAGACTGCGCGCTCTGCGCTGTCTCGGACATACGACGCAGCGTCTCAAGCGGGTTGAACGTTCCCGGAGTCTGGCCTGCGGCAGTCATCAGCGAGCCGAAGTTCTTGACAAACTCGGCCTGTGCCTCCCCGCCTTTCTGTATCCAGTCCTGAAACATCTTTGTGGGATCATACTGGTTGCTATTACCATTCATTGGTAATTGTGTGAAATAAGAGGTATAAATAACAACCGGTCAGGGGCAAACTCGGTCTTTGTCATGCCCCTGTCCTCCCCCCCCCCCGGACTAGAATACAATAAAGCACTCAAGGAATGTGCCGAGTATATGAGCGGGTTCGGAGTGAACGGCGGAGCCTACAACACGGTCCGGAACGTAATGCACGAGACGAAACGAGACTGAACGAGTGGGGGGCATGACCGCCAGGGATCCGCCTCCCATCCACAACCAATCCAAATGGCCGTAAAATTTAGGTGTGATTCACAAGAGTCGGACAGCGCCGCGTGGCAGTCCAGATTTTACCTGCAGATGTTCGGGGCCGGTTCGCCAGGCGGCAATGCAGGAGATTCAACCTCGATTAAAATCGTGTTTGACCGGGATGTGTTTGGAGGCGAGGCGGCGTCTGCCGCGACTGCGGTAATCACGTGCAGTCCCGCATCAAACTCATAGGAGAGCGAACTGCCCGCCCCGATCAGGTCGTTGCCGTCATACCATATTATGTAGGCAATGTCACCTGCGCCGTCATCGGTATTGTCATATGCAACTGCCACCAGGTGGAATGTAGTTACGGGTGTCCCGGACGTGCCGCTTGCGGTTATGGTTATGGTGGGAGGCGTGGTGTCCGGAGGGGGCGGCGGCGAGGCATCCTGCACGACCTCTACTTCGATGGGGCTAGAGGTTGCGCCGTTTGAGTTTGATGACGCGTCAGTCGCGCGGGCCGTAATGGTGTGCGTCCCGACATCAAGCATGGTGACCAGGGTGCCGCCCGCGCCTATCTGCGTGTTGCCGTCATACCACGTTATGCTGCTGATGCCGCTTGCGTCATACGCGTCTGCGGTAAACTGGAACACGGTTGCAGGTGTCCCGGACGTGCCGCTTGCGGTTATGGTTATGGTGGGAGGCGTGGTGTCCGGAGGGGGCGAGACCAAAATGGTAACGGGTGCCGACACGTCAGAATTTGATGCGGGAGAACCGTCAACGGCAGTCGCCGTAATGATGTGCGTTCCAACTGTGAACCTTTGCGCAATTGTGACGCCCGCGCCTATCTGCGTGTTGCCGTCATACCACGTTATGCTGCTGATGCCGCTTGCGTCGTTTGCGTCGGCACGAAGTGTAAAAGTAGTATCCGTCGTGCCAGAGGTACGGCTTGCCGTGATTGTTATTGTGGGTTTGGTGGTGTCAGGCAGTAGAGCGGGGTTGTTCACAGACACCCGAATCGAGTTGGATCTTTCTGTGTTGGGGGGAGACGCGCCGTCAGTTGCAACTGCGGTAATTATGTGCGTTCCCACGCCAAACGTCCGGGTGATTTTGTCGCCCGTTCCGATCCACGCGGCGCCATTGTACCACGCTATGCTGCCTATGCCGCTTGCGTCAGATGCAGAGGCGGCAAACACAAAGCTCGTGTCGGGAGTGCCAGAGGTGCGGCTTGCGGTGATCATTATGGTGGGTTTGGTTGTGTCAGGGGGCGGCGAACTTGAGACACCTATTGTAATCGAGTTCGATCTCTTTGAATTTTTGTAAAGGAACGGGCCATACTCCCCGGGCTGGGTGTCGCTTGCAGTGGCGGTGATTGTGTGGGTGCCCGCGGGGAACTTTTCTGTAATGCTGTTTCCGGTACCAATCTGAACCCCGTTTGAGTGCCATACGATGCTACTGATGCCCACGCCCTCGTCATATGCGTCGGCAGTAAACACGGCGCTGTCCAACTCTTGCAGGTTCCGCCCTGATTTTGTGGACATTTAGAGGGGCCTTGGGCGGCGGGCGGGCCCGTTTCTGCCGCAATTGTGGCATGCCCGGCGGCAGGTCCTCGGTTTTTGGCTGCGCGCGACGAGT
>JAJEHG010000005.1 GCA_022823825.1 Nitrosopumilaceae archaeon
TGCCTCTTCCTGCCGTCCTTCCTGCTTCTTTTGGAAGCCATTGACGTGGCGGCTACAATATGATCAATAAGCTTTGCCACCGGGGCGCGTCATGATCTTTAAGCTTTTCGTGACTTTTGCGGGGAAAGTTGGACAGCGCCAACGATGACTTTAGGTTTATATGAAATCCCTCGGGGGCACAGTGTACATGTCAGTTGTGGACAAGGTGTCTGATGCCAGCAACGCGCTGCTCTCAAGGCGCGAGATTACGTGCAACTTTACGGGCCTTGGCGGCAAACTCAGCAGGCTGGATGCAGTGGAGATGGTCTCAAAAGAGTACGGGTTGGACGGCAAGACGGTAATTCCTATGAGGCTCAGAAACCACGTCGGAAGGCCTGCAATAACGGGGCTGTTTTACGTATACGACGACGAGTCCCTGGCGCGCAAGCACGTCAACCCCACCATATTTGCAAGGCTTGAGAAGAGCAGGGCAAAAAAGGCGGAGGAAGAGGAGGCGGCGGCAGGAGACGCATCCTCAGAAGGGGAGGAGGCAAAGGACCCATCAGGCGCGGCCCAGGACGGCGGCGACGGCAGTGCAGAGCCCGGGGCCTCTGCGGATGAACCGTCAGGCGGCAAGGAAGCGGAGGCGGCATCGTAATGGGCGACGGCAAGAAGGGCTCGAGCCCCCGCGTCAGCAGCTATTACAAGGTGGACGGCGACAGCCTCAGCCGCACAAAAAAGATCTGCTCCCGGTGCGGCAAGGGGGTATTCATGTCAGAGCACAAGGACAGGCACGCGTGCGGCAAGTGCGGGCTTACCGAGTTCAAGCAATAGTAGCTAGTAGAGCCGCTTTCTGCGCAGCTTTAGGCTCCGTTCGCGTACCTGCTCCACGGTGGCAAGCAGCTCTGGGTCAAACCTTGCGGCGGCAAGCAGCTCGGCGGGTATCTTTACGTTGTTTTCAGCGATGTCCACCGTGGTGCTTGGAAGGCGCCGAGACTGCCAGTATTTGGAGACCTTGTCCTCAAGCTTGTAGTCCCTGAACCCCGCCGGAAACCTCTTTGTTATGTGCCTGACCAGCGTACGGTCATCAAAGACGGCCCTCGGATCAAACAGCCTGGACTCGTCGCTGTACACGTTCTCAAACAGGCTCGAGGACGTATAGTCTGACGTTATCCTCATCTGCGAGACCCGCCACACGAGCTCCAGATAATGCAGGAACTCGTGCGCCAGCACGGCGTGTATGGTGCCCTTGAGCCCATACGCGATCAGAGGCGCCGTTATCTGTATGACAATCCCAAACTTGTCGCCGGAGCATACGGGTATGGTCCTGGCAAACAGTATGCCGTATCCTATGGTCGGATCCGCGCGAGTCATGACAACGGACGGCTCCACGTACGCGACTGGAAACCTTGCCTGCGCGGCCCGCTCTATTCGGTTTATTCCGTCGACCGCGATAGGAAACCTCTTGGCCACAAGCTCGAATATATCGTCCGGAATCATCGCGGTCCCGTGCGCATCTCTTAGCCGCTGTAGGGGGTCCAACTGTGTGGCAGGGCGGCCATGCACGTAAAAAAGCTTGCATGCGCAGCGGCCGTACGGGGCACATGCATTGTCAGGCCTTTGGCTTGCCGTACTTTTTTCTCCTGCGCGTGGCGGCCATCTGGTCTGCGTGCCTCTGGTGCTTGCCGTGTTTCCTCTTTGCCATGCACTGCGCCAAGATGCCCGACAGTTAATTGTTGTCATTGCGCGCCAAGCAAGGTCCGCGGAGGCGCCGCCATCAGGTCAGCAGGTGTTAGCAGGCGTCACGCGCACCAGAAGGGGCGCCCGCAGGGCCGTCACGCAGCCACACATCCTCAAAGTCAAACAGTACGCACTCGCACTGAACGCCCAGCACCTCGGATATGCTGGGCCGGACCCCGTCCCCCGTAACCAGCCGCTTTATGGGGATTCCCCCGTCCAGGTCGGCCGTTATGACAAACGAATCCGCCCCCCTCCTCTCCCTCCTGTATGTGAGGCGCGTTATGGACTTTGCGGCTTCGCGGCCGTTCTTGGTGCGGATCATCAGCGGGTGGCCGGCAAGGCGCCTCAGCCTCCGAAGTAGGGACGGACCGGCAACGCCGCGGGCGGGCTGGGCGGCGGGGGAGGCGCGGACTGTGCCGAGGCGGCCGGCGCCGTTCTCACCATCACCGGCGCCGCTACTGCCAGAGTCGTCGCTGCGACGGCCGTCGGCCACGTCATCGTCCCCGGTTTTTGCAAACGCACGGGGCGTCATCCTGACCCGTATCCTTGCGCGCGACGAGAAGGCCAGGGGCCCAGCATCTGACGCGGCAACGTCGCGCAGCCGGCTTACCAGGACACCGTGACCGAGCGGCATGCTTCGGGGTATCCGTATGCGCCTCCTTTTTGGACGCTGTATGCGGGCGTAAAACGGCCTGCCGCGTCCTGCAACCAGGCTCTCCTTGTCCTCGCCGCCAATCCATGTAAAGCGGATCGTTCTTCCCCCCAGCCGGTCAAACAAGAGGTCCGATATCTGCCCCTCCACGCTTTCCCCGCATGCGGGTATTCCGTGAAACTCGCACGCCGAGCACCCCCTGCCAAGGCAGCTGGTGCACGCCTCTTGTTTTTGCGGGACGCCCCTTTCCTGCTTGAGGTACGTGCCAAAGACCGCGACCGGCTTTGGGCTCACCTCGCAGTACCGGTCCGCGGGCTGCACCTTAATCAGCACCTCAGGCTCGTGCCTGTCCTGCCGGCGGCGCGTCATCCTGGCAAACCGGCCGCCAAGCTCCCTTACGAGTCCCGTCTTTATGCAGTCGGACCCCTGCAGCCGGTACACAGAGCGCACGTGGTCGTCCCTGTCGAGAATGGAGGGCTTGATCGTGGCCCCCACTGCAAAGGTGTCAAACTCATACTCTGCCACGGCCGTTCCCATCAGGTCAAGCATGTCCGGCAGACCGTCAAAGAGCCCGCGGCAGACATAGCACCGGGCGGAGGGACGGGCCGCAGCCTCTAACGAGCGGCGCAGCCTCCTGCCTGACAGCTCGTATGATGCCAGCCCGGCCCCCCTTGAAAAGAGCCTGCCAAGGCAGTGATCGCACAGGGCATGCCTGCCAAGCAGCTTGGACGCCTTTGAGCGGGCGGCATCCCGCGGGTCGGGCACGTCGGACTTCACGCCGCGCGCTGCCCCCGCGGATGCTTTTCAGTGTCAGGTCCTCCGATGCCGTAGACGCGGGTGCTGCCGGTGGTGGAGGTGCTAGTGCCCCGGCCCCCGTCCCGCCGGTCCCCGCTTGCGACAATCCGCACCGCTACCCAATCCCCATCCGCTTGAGCATGTCGCGCATGGCGCGCCCCTTGGCGGCCTTCATCATGTTCTTTGACGTTTTGTACGTCTTGAGGAGGTTCTTCACCTCCGAGTCGGGCATCCCCGACCCGCGGGCGATGCGCTGCGTCCGGGACGCGTTCTTTATCAGGTCCGGATCGGCCTTTTCGGCGGGGGTCATGCTCTGCATGATATACCTCCACTTCTCGATGTTCTCCTCCAGCTTGTCCACCTTGTCGAGCTGATCCGGGCCGGCCCCGGAGAATCCGGGCAGGTTCTCAAGCATGCCCCGCATGGAGCCGGACTTTGTAAACTCCTCGAGCTGGTAAAAGTAGTCCTCCATGTTCATCTTGCCCCCCATTATGCGCTTCATCCTGACCTCGTCGGACTCTTCCTCTATGCGCTTAAAGTGCTCCAGAATGGCCTGCACGTCCCCGATCCCAAGCAGCCGGCCGACAAAGCCTGACGAGGAGAACTTTTCAAGATCGTCTATGCGCTCGCCGGTCCCGATGTACATCACGTGGGCCCCGGTCGCGGCCGCGGCCGCAAGAGCCCCGCCCCCCTTGGCGGAGCTGTCCATCTTGGTGATTATGATTCCGCCCACGGGTATCGCTTTGTGGAACGCCTCCGCCTGCCCAAAGCACTGCTGCCCTATCGTGCCGTCGATGACTAGCATCGCCATGTCCGGCGACGCGACGGCGCCTATGCGGCTCATCTCGTCAAGCAGTTCCTGCTCCTGCTTGTGGCGGCCCGCCGTGTCAATCAGTATGATGTCAAGCGGCTGCCGCTCAAAGTGCCGCAGCCCGTTACCGACCACCGCGACGGCGTCGTCGTTCTTCTCCTCCCCGTACACCTCGACTCCCGCCTTCTCGCACATCGTGCGCAGCTGCACGAGCGCGCCCGGCCTGTACGTGTCGGCCCCGACCACACCCACCTTGTAGCCCTGTCGCGTCAGCAGCCGGGACAGCTTCGAGGCCATGGTGGTCTTGCCGCTTCCCTGTATTCCAAGCAGCAGCACCTTGTTCTGCTTGCCGGACTGGAACTCAAACTCCGAGTCCCCGCCCAGAAGGCCCGCCAGCTCGTCGTGCAGTATCTTTACGATGTGGTTCTTTCTTGAGAACCCGGGCGGGAGATCCTCGTCCAGCGCGCGCTCCTTGAGCCGCTTTGTCACCTCCAGGATGAGCCTCACGTTGACGTCGGACTGTATGAGCGCCCTCTGCACGTCCTTGGCAAGCTCGTCTATCAGCTCCTTGTCCACGGTGGAGGACTTTAGCACCTTTTTGAGGGCAGACCCCAGGTTCTCCCTTAGCCCGTCAAGCATGGCGCATTATCCTCGCGTCCAATATTTCAAACCTTCCTCTGTACCCGTCCCAGACCGTGTCATAGTCGAGTATCTCTATGGGGCGCTCAAACAGCGGGCAGTCCAGGACGAACGTCTCGGCCTCGCCCCCCTCAAAGTCGAGCGCAAAGCCGTGCCTTTCAGACAGGGCTTGCAGCTCCGCAAGCGAGTCCGGGGTGATGCTCCGCCCCAGCCACGAGCCGTCAAGCCCGCCTGCGGAGACGGCGGTTATGACGACTGAGAACCCCGCGTCCAGCACGCGGCGCATGTACTGTTTGGCCGGCTCACGCATCCAGAGCGGCGAGACTACAGCGAGCCCCAGCGCGCCGCAGATCTTGGCAAACCTCGACCTCTGAAACTCGCTTCTAATGCCGCCGTGCACCACGCCCTGCACGCCGTGCTCGGACTTTGCCCTCTGCAGCAGCAGTCTTAGCGCGTCAAGCTCACGCTGCGTGTCGTCTGAGCCGACCTCCACGGACAGCAGCGGCAGCGGCGCGGCGCGGCGCATGGCCTCGGCCTGCAGTCCCACCCACCTGATATTCGGGCTGTGCAGCAGCATGCTCTCCTCGGACTTGGCAAACGCCGACACAAGGCAAGCGATCTCGTGCCCCTGCATCTGCGCGTCGTACGCGGCATACGCGCTGTCCTTGCCGCCGGAGAACAGGGATGCCAGCCTCAGTCCCTTTCTGGATGCGCAGTCCGGATCCGGTGGTGGCGCGCGCGTGCGGGGCAGCGGGCCGTACGCATCCGTTGAGAGAGGTGCCTCATCACTCATAATCCTCATCATGCCTCAGAAGGCTTTTCCGATTCCATCATCGGCACCCGGCGCTGCCTGCAATGGCGCGGGTTATTACCTTTGGGGTTGCGCCGGCGGCCGGACCGGGGCAGGGCCCGACTGCCGCGGCCTTCGCATTGCAGCAGAAATCACGCTGCCGTCAACCGTACATGCGGCATTCCTGATTATCTCTTGTAGCATTGCAGAAGTACCACCCGATCCGGGCGGTCTGGGCTAACGGGCCTCAGCTCCATGTGCTGTGATCCAACCTATCTTTTTATTTTGCATAGTGAAAGAAAACGAGATGAAATTCACCAAGGTGGAACCGCCATACACCTCAAAGCATGGATGCCGGCTAGTATGGGAGGAAGCCGGCCAAGACGACACGGACACCGTCATCCTAAACAAGGACGAGTTCGACTCCCTTACTGAAATCTTGCAGAACGACTCGACGGGCACAGTAGTCTTGGAGGATCAAACCAGCACGATCCTTGTGAATTCGGACGTTACGCAATTTTCCTTGCAAAACCACAAACTGCTTGAGGCAGACACGTTCGAACTGCAAAAACGGGTGCTGGAATATGCCAAGATCCCGCACGAACCACAGTACGTCCATATCAGCTCCAAGCAATTCTACCCGTCAGTCTGGATACGAGAAGACGAGGAGGAGAAGAAGGACGTACAACCGCGCAACGGCAACGCCAAACGGCAGGCAGCTAGGCGGTCACTCCTGCATGCCATACTCCATTCTGAGCCGGAAAAACCAGACCAGCCACTCTCAGAATCTGACGTCTTTAGGATATTTGCAACAAGACGGTCTACTAGAAAGTTTGCAAAGACCAAGGTGGAAGACTGGAAGGTCGACAAGGTACTGGCAGCGGCCGATACTGCGCCCACCGCGGGAAACTTCCAAGGCCTGAAGATATTCTATGTGAAAAACTGCAGGACAAAGGAGGCCCTGGTGGAGGCTGCCAACAAGCAGTCATACGTCAATGCCCCGGTGGTTCTAGTGTTCTGCATGGACCCGTCACGGGTCAGGCTAAAGTTTCCTGCAGACATACTGGAAAAGTTCTCCATACAGGACGCAACGCTTGCAGCATCGCATGCGCTGATTGCGGCATCCGGATTGGGACTGAGCTCAATATGGATCGGGATGATTGACGAGGAAAAGATAAAGTCGATTCTTGGCACAGATCTAAGACCGTCTTCGAGCCTCTGCATCGGGTATCCGGACAAGAAGAAACCTCCAAAATCAAGACGAAGATTGAAGGAGCTGATAGAAGTCATAGAATAATACGTATCCCCGGCCGCAAATGCATTTGGCGCCGGCCTTCAAACATAACTGGATTAGTCAGGGCTCACCTTTCTAATTTTTATGCTTACGCTGCAGCACGGAGCTGGCCAACTTTTCACCGCCTGAAATATGTGCATGTTTGGGATCTTGCCGGAACGGGCCGTGCGCGCGCAGCAGTCCGGAAACGGCGGCGGAGCCATGAAGCTATTTATTGGATACGCGTCCCCGTACTGCGATGAAACAGTCATCGGACGATGACAAGAAGCATTACAAAACGGCGGGGCCAGAACCGCGCACCGCGGCAGAGCGGAAATCCGAAATCAGCCGGGATGACAAGAACACGCTGTGCATCATCCACGCATGCGGCATGACAAAAACAAATCCCCTGTCCGTAATGTCGGAAATCTTTTCAGAGTCGGAGATAGAAGGGCGGATCAAAAGCCTGGTGCGGCGGGATCTCGTAACGGAGGACGTAAGGGTGACGGGGGCCGGCCGCGCCGCCCTCACGGTGGTGCTCGTAGGGGGCGTGTTTGACATAATACACCAAGGCCACATACACATGCTAAACGAGGCAAGATCCCTAGGCGACATGCTGGTGGTCGTGGTTGCCTCCGACAAAACGGCAAGAAAGAGCAAGAGGAAAGCCCCATTGTTCCACACCGAGGACATACGCCAATACCTCGTAAGCATGATCAGGACGGTGGACGCGTGTGTCATCGGGGCAGAGGGAAGCATCTTTGACACCGTGAAGGCGATAAAGCCCGACGTCATAGCGCTTGGATACGACCAGGCGCACAGAAAGGAAGACATCGAGAGCGGCTGCAGCAAAATAGGAATCGACGCGAAGGTAGTCAGGCTAGAGTCGCGGATACCCGACGTGTCAAGCTCAAACCTCAAAAACAACCTCAAGGACTTGTAGCCGCGTGCAGGAGGCGGGGCCACGGGCGGGCCGTGTCCTCTTCTTCACTCCTCTTTCCTCCCTCCCTTCTCCCCCCCCCCCACATTCCCCTGCGAATCCTTTTTATCGATGTGACAAGTGGCACATCTGTGAAAATATCACCGGTAATGAAAAAGCAGCTCAATGATCAGGTCGCTCTCGAGGCAGCCGCATCCCACTCGTATCTGGCAATGGCCTCGTGGGCGGAGCTTGCAGGATATCAGGGAACCGCATCCTACTTTTACGCCCAGTCGGCCGAGGAGCGGGACCATATGCTGAGAATAGTCAACTACATGAACACCATAGGTGCGGGGGCCGTCATACCAAAGATCGACAAGCCGGCCGCAGCGTCGTTCAAATCAGTCGAGGATCTGATCGAGACGGCCCTCAAAAACGAGCAGGCCGTCACAAAGGCCATACACAAGATGGCCCAAACCGCACAAAAGGGCGGGGACTATGCCACGTTTGACTTTTTGAGCTGGTTTGTAAAGGAGCAGGTGCACGAAGAGGCGCAGTTTGAGGACATACTGCAAAAGTTCGACACCATAGGAAGGGACGGCGTTGCAGTAAACGAGATAGACAAGATCCTTGGGGCAAGAAACGGCGGTGGCGGTACCGGTACGGCCGCGCCGGCCGCGCCAGACGCTGCATGACTGCAGGAGTCTTACGCGTCGGTCTTGCAGCTCGCGATAAACAGCCCGCTGCATTTTTAGAGGTTATTGCGGGGCTTGCCGCCGGCGCGTACGCGTATGATCGTGGGTGCGGCCTATGTGGAGGGCCAGTCCCACCACGTCGGAGCCAAAGACCTTGCCGCAGAACGTGCATTCAAACACGTAGGGGGATGCGGCCCGCTGCGTGCTTTGGGCGCGCGCTTGGTCGTCTGGCACGGGATACATGCCATGCCATAGTATTAAAGCATAAAACTAGACAAAGCCGCAACCTGTCCGTTTTCGCGCAGTCCTGCCGCTCCCGCAACCAGCGTATGCTTGAGCCAGAAAGGGGGGAAGTGTGAGGGGGACAGCGGTTACTTTTCACCCTGATTTTCATGTCACGCGACACGCCACTTTTTTTAGCATGACAGAACGCAGTGGCCCCCGCCGCACCGCACGGGATCCCACAGCCGCGCAAGGCAGGCAGGTTACAGGTCAGCCGAATATCATGCACTGTTCGCATTCGCACGACTCTTGCTGGCCCGCCTTTTTGAGGCAGCGCTTGTGCTGGCCCGCCTGGCACTGCACGCAGATCTCATCTAGATTGTCGACGCTGCTGTATTTTCGGGACCGGTCGAATCCAAATCCTCCGTCCTGGGGGCCCACCATACGGACGGTTGCACGTGCTTGTATTTTTACCTCACTGTCAAGGCCGAGTCGACGGCGGCCCTGATTTCCCCCCGGTGCGACTCTATCACCCCCCGGATCTCAAACATGTCCAGGTATCCGCCCCCCGACGCCCTGGTGGCCTTTAGCAGATACCGCAGCGAGCCCTCCTCTATCTTGCCAATGTAGTATCCATACAAAAAGTCAGGCTCGCTGCCACACTTCCATATCCGCCCCGCGCTCGGAAAAGACTGCCTGACCTCGCCTGGTATCTCCAGTATGCGCCGCTGCACGTACGAGTCAAGGGACCTACGCGTTGCAGGGTCAAGCTGCATTACTATAATATGCGGCGTGCTCTTTTAGGGTTTTTGCCATAAAAGGCGCACCGCACGTCCCCGGTTGGCGCGCCAATCACCGTCTGCCGCCTTAGAACCAATGCCGCAAACAGGGGCATCCTCCCTTCACCCCATGTCTTGCCGCCGTCATCACCGCTGCCACCACCAGAATCACCGCCCTAATTGCCGTCAGCGGTGGCATCGTCATCGGCATCATCATCATCGTCATCAACGTCCGGCCTGGACCTGTCCCACATCCTCATGTTTCCCCTCAGCATGAAGAAACCCACCACAATTACGGCGATGCCGCCTGCAATAAAGAGAAAGAACCGGCCGACGCTTCTTATTCCCACGGGCAACAGACTGGCGCCGTCACAGGCCCAATTAGACTGTAGTGAGGCGGCGGCCCGCCGCGCCGCATATGCCAGTCTCTAGATTCAATAATGGCAAGCCCACACCCCCGCCATGTCAAGGACAAAGCAGGTCGCCGCATGGGTCGCGATAATAGGCGGCGGCATAGGATTCTTCTTCTTCTCCCAGTATATGGCAGAGGTCATGCGCTGATGCGCGCACCGGCAGGGGCGGCGGCGGCATTGGCTGCGATGAACGCCACCGCGATTTTGCGCGAGCGATAGGATCGGAGCCGGACATGCCGCCAGACCCAGCCAGCCGCACCGGTGCATGCATCATAACAGACGAGATCTCGGCCTTTCTTGACAGGCAGAGGCTGGGATACGTCGCAACGATCGGCCCCGGCTGCAGACCCAACGTCTCGCCAAAGGGCACCATAGCAAGATGGGACGAGAGCACGCTGATCTTTGCAGACATACGATCCCCCGACACGGTCAGGAACATAGAGGAGAACTGCAATGTGGAGATCAGCTCAATCGATCCCGTCCTGCGCAAGGGGTACCTGTTTGAGGGCACGGCCTCAGTCATACGGGATGCCGGCATGCTCAGAAGGGCACTTGGAATGTACGAGAGGATGGGAATCAGGAGCAAGATACGCGCAGTCGTCGCCGTAGAGGTGTCTAGAGTATCCAGCGTGACGTCCCCGCTGTATGACATGGGCGTGACTGAGGAAGAGGTGAGAAAAAAGTGGGGGGCACGCCTTGCAGAGCCGTAGCAGCGGATGCGCCCGCAGAACCCGCTTATTTGTCGAGGCTGTCCCGGCTCATCAGGGACTCCAGCTTGCGTTTTGTGGCCTCGTGCTGGGCCCTCTCCTGCTCGAGCATGAGCTGGGCGGCTTCTAGTTCCTTTTGCATCATGCCAAGCTTGGACTTTAGGGACGCGACCACCACGCTGGCGGCCTCCACCACCCCGGCATACCTCCGGGACTCCCCTTCCTGCTGCGACTGCGGCGCGTCTTGGCCTGGTGCGGCACCGGGGGTTTCCCGCCCCGCCGCCGGCTCCGTTCCGCCCTGTATGAACGCGCGCTCCGTACTCGAGAGGGCGCCGGGCTCAGGGAACTGCTCCTGCTTGCTGAGCTCCTCCCTTGCATTGTAAAGCCGCGCGTTTATCTCCTCAAGCTCCCGCTCGGTTTCTGCCTGCTGGGTCTTGATGACGGAGAGCGTGTGCTGCTCCGCCGATATCTTTTTCTCCAGTTCGCCGTGTGACAGCAGCGCCTCCTCTATCCGTGATTGCGCCCTTGCAAGTTCCTTCTTTTTTTCTGCGGTCTCCGCCTCGATCTTGGCGTGGAGTTTCCGCTTTTCGTCAACCTCGGCCCGCAACCTTTCAAGACCGGCCTTGGCAGCGGACATCTCGTCCCTTTTCTGGTTGAGTTCTCGCTTGGTCTCCATCAGGCTCTTGACAGAGACGCCGTACTCTTCCTTGACCTTTTTTATCCTCTGCGCTATGTCCTCCTCATTGCTGATTTGTTGCCTAAGTTCGGATTCATGCTCTGGAATCGTTTTAGTTTCCTGCGCTGCCGCATCCCCAAGCTCGCCCTTATCGGCAGGGCGCGCGTCCGGGGCGCCCGGGTGTGCGGAATTCGTCACCGCGGCGGGTCCGTTGTCTCGGTCACTCTCGGCGGCGGGGCCAGGCTTTCCTTCGTCGCCGCCGCCGTCATTATCATCGGTGCCATTATCAGGATCATTGTTGCCGCCGCCGCCACTACTGCCATCACTGCCGTAATCAGAACCGTTATCGACGCGTCCGACCGGCCCCGGCGTGTCGGCTTTGTCGGCGCCGCCTGCCCGGGGGGGTTCGTGTAACTGGCGCTTGCCGCCGGCGTCGTTCCCCTCTGCACCGGAGACGGCGCCGGCGTCGCCATCATCATTGGCTCCGTCGCTGCCCCCATCATCTTTCAGCGTGCCGGGCGCCTCGCCGTGCGGGGGGCTCACCGGACCATCCGAGCCGGGCAGATCGCCGTCAGCGTCGTCCCGGTCCTCCTTCTGCCTGCCCTTGAACCTGGAAAAAAACCCCATGACGTGCAACCTGCCCACTGAAAAATGAATCTTGCCATTTACCGCCGGCCGGTCAGTCCCGCTTTCTGCCCCTCACAAAGCGCAGAAAGAACCCCAGGCCGCCTATCGCCAGCCCTGCTGCAAATGCGGCCACTCCCATCTCAGGCTCCTCTGGGTGTATGGTGGGCGCCAGGAAAAGCAGGATTGCCCCCAGTATTATCAGCGCAAACCATCCGCCGCTTCTTGAGCGGTTGTGCTCGGAGTGGACCATCTCAGGTCACGCGCTCCGTGATCATCTTCGACACCCGGGCCTCCCCGATGTCGGCTATGAACGGGCCCAGCCGCGGCCCCCGGCGGCTCCCCAGTATTATCTGGTACAGGGCGGCAAATACGTCCCTTGGCTGGGCTCCGCACGACTTTGCCGCGTCGTATATGCCCGTCTGGATGTCGTCAGGTGTACCGCGCCCGGAGTCCAGCATGCGTGCGATTATCCCGAGCGCCGCGCGCATATTTTCGTCAACTGCAATCTCGGCGGATCCGCCCTCGTCAAACTCGTCGGCGTAGTTGCCTGCAAGGCGCACGAGCTCCTCCGCCTCCGGCGAGGGTTCCGATATGGTCCCGTACTCTAGCAGTTTTTCCATGACGCGCCTGGTCCGGTCGGTCCTGTACACCCTTGCAAGCTTCACGGCAAGCATGTACCCGACGTGCGCGCCGGGGCGCTCGGGCGGACTGAGCAGGTTTGCGTAAAGATACAGCCCCCTGGCCTTGGCAAGCTTGGCGGGGTTTCCGCGCAGCTCCTTCCGGACGCGCCCAAAGTAGACGTCCTCGAGTTCGCTGAACTCGTCCATGAGGGAGGGCACGTCCTCGCGTATGCCAAGCTCGCGCGCGCCCGCGATTCTCTTGTACAGCAGCAGCAGTATCGACTGCGGGGAGCCGAACTCCAGCCACCTTTGCGCCGTCAGTACGTTGCCTGCAGACTTTGATATCTTCTTGCCGCCCTTGTCAAGGAACATCTCGTATTTGGTGTGGTGGGGGGGCGCATACCCCAGCACGTGCTCGGCCACCCAGTCGTTGACCCTTACAGAGTCCATTATGTCCTTGCCGTATGCCTCGAACCTGACGCCAAACGCGGCCCACCGGGCGGCAAACTCTACCTTCCAGGCGAGCTTGCCAAGGGAGCCCCCGTCGATCTTGGCGCTGCCCGAATGGCCGCATCCGGATATGGCGCGGCCTGCCATCTGGGTGTCGCGGCACTCGTAGGATACTGTGCGGTCCGACTCGTCGTATGACACGGCCTGCGCCGTGTAGAGCCTGCTGCACGACTCGCACACCGGAAAGTACGGCAGCGACGCCTGGTACTTTGACTGGCCCACCATCTCGGCAATCTTCTCGCCGATCTCGGCGCTGCGGCACAGTATGGCGTGAATCTGGTCCCTGAGCAGCCCCCGCCTGTACGTGTCGTATGCCCGCCTGAACTCGTATTTGATGCCGACCCTGTCAAGCCCGTCTAGCAGTATGCTGCTCATGTGCATGCCGTACGAGTCGTGGCACGAGAACGGGTCCGGAATGAGCGAGACGGGCCTTGCAAGGTGCTCCTCAAGCGAGGCCGGCAGCCCGTCGGGTACCTTTCGCAGCCCGTCCAGGTCATCGGAATATGCAACCAGCTTTGAGTCGTATCCGAGGTTGCCCAGAGCCAGCTTGACGCCGTAGGCCCTGGCCGCGTCACCCAGGCTGCCTATGTGGGGAATGCCCGAGGCGCCAAGCCCGCTCTCGACTATGATCATGCCGGTGTCGCGCCCAAGCGACTCTTCGCGGCGCACAAGCTCGTACGCGAGCTTGTCAAGCCACGTCCCGTGTCCTATGACGTCGCCGTGCGGGCCTTCCGCCGTCCCTTCGGCGTCCCGCGCGCCGGTCATGGCGGCACCGCCCGCGCACCTGCCGTCACAACTGCCAGCACCATAGTCACCGTCACCGCCAATGTCGCCACCACTACAGATCCCTTGCCATGTAGGGCCCATATAACGAGTATCCCAGCTTTCGATAGTACTCCCGGGTGCCGATGGCGCTTATCACCAAGAGTTTTTGCGCCCCGAACCTTTCTCGCGCCACGCTCTCGGCGTTTTCCACAAGGGCCCGTCCCAGCCCCGAGTGCTGTATCGCGCCGCCCGGGGCAGAAGCGGGCGGCGGCTGCGCGGCGCCCAGTCCCACCATCCTCCCGTACACGTGCAGCTCCCTTATGAGGCACGTCCCGGCCGAGACCTCGGGCCTGTGCGCGCCCGGTCCCGGGTTGCGGAGCCGGACAAACCCGTATATCCTCTCGGCGTCATCCTCGTATGATATGAACGCCTCGTCCCCGCCTGACGAGTCGTAGTATACGACGTCAAGGTGCAGGGCGTCCGGCCCCACGGGCGCGGGCTGTCCGGGGTCACTGCCACTGCGGCTGCCGTCGCCGCTACCGTTGCTACTGTTGCCCGCGCGCCCGCGTGTCCCGTCACGCCCGCCGTTGCAATCATCTCGGACGCTGTGGCGGCGGCGGCGCGACAGCCCCGCCTCCCTGCACCTGATGCACCTGCACGGGGTCCCCTGCTCCTCGAGCCTTTGGCGCACCAGCTGCCTGAGGTTCCCCTGCCGGGGACCCGCCACTATCTGCGACGGGGGGATCTCCCTCTGGACGCGCATTATGCGGACCCACTTCGGGATCCTCCTCTTTGCCTCTGCAAGGACGCGTATCATCTCCCGGTCAGAGTACGGCGCGTACCTTCCGCTCCGGTACTCCTCGTACAGGGGCGTGTCACGTATCACAAGAGACGGGTATATCTTCAGCATGTCGGGCCTCAGGTCCGAATCGTCGTACAGCCTGGCAAAGTCCTCGATGTCCATGTCCGGCGTCATTGTGGGCAGTCCCGGCATCATGTGCGCGGCAATCTTGTACCCGGCATCCTTTGCAAGCCGGAACGACCTTGTCACGTCCGCGTACGTATGCCCCCTGTTGGTGATGCGGTATACGTGGTCGCGCAGCGACTGGACGCCGATCTCCACCCTCGTGGCCCCGTAGCCAAGCATGGAATCGATGTGCCCCTCCATGCAATAGTCCGGCTTGGTCTCCACCGTGAGCCCGACGCAGCGTACGCGCGACGTCTCATTGAGGCGCTGCGCCTGCGCCAAGCTGTCCGACGCGGCGCCGTTCAGCGCGTCATAGCACGACTTTACAAAGGCCTCGCGGTACTGCCGCGGCATGAACAGGAACGTCCCGCCCACTATCACGAGCTCGGTCTTCGAGGTGTCGTGGCCGAACGCCTCCAGCTTCTCCAGCTTGGTGCGTATCTGCGGGACCGGATCGTGCTCGTATCTTATGGCGTCCAGCGCGGGCGGCTCGGCCCCGGTATAGCTGTTCGGAGTGCCGTACTCGGGCCCTCCCGGGCAGTACGTGCACCGGCCGTGGGGGCAGGCAAAGGGCTTTGGCATCACGGCCACCACGGCGACGCCGGAGGCCGTCTTTGCGGGCTTTTTGAGGAGCAGCCGGCCCAGGGCCGCGAGTCGGGGATCATCCTGCAGCCGGCCCTGCCGGCCGCGGCCGCCGCCGTTGTCGTACGAGCCGTGCGCAAGACCGCCCCCGGGCATGCCGGAGGCCGCGGCCGACAGAATCTCGCGGTTCTTCGGCACCCTCGGCAGCCCGTGCCGGGAGCACGCGTCAAATATGACCCGGCGCACGCGTCCCGGGTCGGGGCCGGCCCCCGGCCCGTCCATCCCAAGGAGCTCGGACGCAATCTCGCGGCAGGCGCGCACCATCCTGCCCTCGTCCATGCGCTGGGGGGAGGGAGAGGAGGTCAGGGCCATGTCTCGGCACCGCGCCCGTCCCTGCGGCAAGTCATGTACGGAGGCCCCCCAGTAGCGGCCAGTCCTCTCATCTAGAACACCACCCTCTCCTCTCCGGGGCCTTCCTCTCCGTCATCCCCGGACTCGGGCGCCTGCCCCGGCTCCGGGGAGGGCTCGTTCCTGTACAGCATCTTGAGCCATATGGGCGTGATTATGGTGGTGAGCGCGACCATTATCACGACAGTCGAGTACACCTCAGACGTCAGTATCCCTGCTCCCACGCCGACGCCGGCCACGATGAGCCCCACCTCGCCCCTGGAGACCATCCCGACCCCGACGCGCATCCCGCGTATCCGGCTCTTCAGGAACAGCATCGCCGGAATGCCGCACCCGAACAGCTTTGTGGATATTGCAATCACCATTATGACCCCGCTGAGCATCAGCACGGTCGCGTCGACCGACCTAAAGTCCACCTGGGCCCCTATTATGGCAAAGAACAGCGGCGCAAATATCAGCGCAATCTTCTGCGTGTACAGCCCGACCACCTTGAAGATCTTCGTGGTGGACAGCGCCATGCCGACGGCAAAGGCCCCCACTATGGGCGACAGCCCTATGGAGCCGGCAAACGCGGCGGCCCCGAAGAACGACGCCGTCGCTATGCCCTCCACGCTGCCCTCTGCCTTCCAGAACCGGGTGGACATCAGGCGGGGCATTATGACCACCGAGGTTATCAGCATGGCCGCGAAGAATCCGAGCACCTGCAGTATGGTTATCGTCACCTCCGTAACTTCGAGGCCCTCAAGCCCGTCCGCGCTACCCGCAATGGACGTCACCACCGACAGCACCGCGATTGCAAGTATGTCGTCCACGATTGCGGCCCCTATGATCAGCCGCGCCTCCGGCGACTTTATCTTGCCAAGCTCGTTGAGCACCTGGACGGATATCGCGATGCTCGTCGCGGTCAGCGCGGTCGCGATCATCATGGACTGGAGCGCGTCGAACCCGAACCACTGGAAGACCATCAGCCCCGCAAAGAACGGGACGACTACGCCGAGCGTCCCGACCGTAAAGGATGCCTTGCCGCCGCGCAGAAACTCCCGCGGCGTCATCTCGAGGCCCGCCATGAACAGTATCACGATCGCGCCAATCTCGCCGAGCAGCTTCAGCTCGGGCCCTATCTCCAGCAGCTTCGAGCCGTCTATGATGAGAAACGAGCCTAGCGCAAAGGGCCCCACGATCATGCCGGCGAGAAGCTCGCCCAGTACGATCGGCAGCTTTAGCCGCAGGAACAGCTCCGCCATCAGTTTTGCGGCAAACAGCAGGATCCCCACGGCAATGATAATCTCGATAAAACCGGCCTCGGCTGCCATGTGGTTCGCATGCCCAATGTGCAATATATACGGCCACGCCGTCCCGCCGCCCTGAGGCACGCGCGCGCAGACCCGGATCCCGCACGGCGCCGGCAGCTCTCCCCCCGGATGCACCGGTGCCTGCGGGCGCCTCTACGGGCACGGACGGCGCCGACAAGCGTGTCCAAACTCCCGCGCATGCGAAACGGGCGCCGTGTCGTCGTATCGCGCCAATGCGTCAGGCCAGGCAGACGTCACGCGATGCGCGCCGACCCGACCGTGACTCCGGCGCTTGCCGTAACGCGGCCTATGCGCCTCGAGCGTATGCGGTACCTTGAAAACGCCCTTGTGACAAGGGGGGCCGAGTCCTCCGGGGCCACCACGCAGAACCCCACGCCCATGTTAAAGGTGCGGTACATCTCGCTCACGGATATGCGGCCGCGCTCCATTACAAGCTGCATTATCTTTGGCATGGGGGGCAGATCGTCGATCTCAAACCCTATGCGCTTGAGCCTAGTCAGCTTGGTAAAGGAGCCCCCCGTGATGTGGGCGAGGCCGTGTATCTCGACCTTGGCGTCCTGTAGCATGTCCAGTACGGGCTTGACGTAGATCTCAGTAGGCTCTAGCAGGGCGTCCCCTATGGTCGGCCCCCCGCGGTACAGCTTTGAGCGGAGGGGCGTGCCGTCTAGAGCCTTTCTTGCAAGCGTGTACCCGTTTGAGTGCAGCCCCGTGCTGTGGGCGCCAATTATGACGTCGCCCCTGGCGATGCGGCCGCCAAGGATCCCCGCAGTGTCCCTCTTTGACTGGGGCAGGAGCCCGACCACCGTGCCGGCAAGGTCGAACTCGAATTTTCTGCCGCTGCCGCTGCCGCCCCCAAACAGCCCCGGCATCACCGCAGTCTCGCCGCCGACTATGGGCACGGCCCCCCTTCTTGCCCCCTTGGCAAGCCCCCGGGCAATCTCGGCGAACTTGGACTCGTCGTTCCGGTTCGCCGCGATATAGTTTACAAAAGATATCGGAATGGCGCCCGTGCATATCACGTCGTTGACGTTCATGGCCACGCAGTCTATTCCGACCGTGTCGTATCTCTTCAGCGCGTTTGCGACCATCACCTTTGTCCCGACCCCGTCCGTATGGGTCGCTATGCGCGCGCCCCCGCCGCCGACCTTGACGATCCCGGCATAGTGCCCGAATCCGTGCTCCACCCGGACCGCCTCCTGCGCCCGGTGCGTGCCGGCTATGATGCGGCCTATCCGGTTCTGGCTCTTCTTGATAGACGCAATGTCGACCCCGGCCGACTTGTACGTGGCGGCCGTTTCACATCGGCCCCCACTTGGCGCGCTGCAAGCGCCCGCGTGCCGCCGCGTGCCGAGTCATGACTCCGTGCGCGAACCGCGCCTGATAAATTGTTTCACATGCATCCACAGCAACGCGCCGCGTCATGCGTGTTAATTACCTTTGGCAGTCGCGTCTGAGGGAAAGGGCGCGGGGGACGCTGCACTAGGGACAGTCCCGGGCCGCCGGGCCGCGCTTGCGGCGCGCGTTTGGGCGCCGGCGCCGGCTGCCGCTGCTGCTGCTGCCACGTCCTATGATCATCTCCTTTAAACATAGCACTCGTGCCCTACAGACATGGAAGAGGTCTTGGCCAGCGCCGCGCTCGTGGCGGCGGGGCTGGCCCTGCTCTGTTTTGGCGGCAACTGGCTGGTAGGCGGAGGCGAGAACATTGCCAGGCGCCTTCGCATAAGCAGCTTTGTAATCGGCATGACCGTAGTCGCTTACGGCACGTCCACGCCCGAACTGGCGGCCAGCATAGCGGCCGCGGGGCAGCACAGCGCCATAATACTTGGAAACGTCGTGGGAAGCAACATTGCCAACATCGGGATGGTAATCGGTGCGTCGGCCATACTCTTGCCCCTTGCGATAGGGAGAAGCGTCCTGCGCAGGGAGATACCGATCATGATTGCAGTGTCGGCGCTGCTAGTCGCGCTGTCAATGGACGGCAGCATATCCACGTACGACGGGCTGGCGCTGCTTGGCGGCCTTGGCATAGTCACGTTTCGCACCGTGAGGATGATCTCGGGGCAGAGGGCGCGGGGCGCGGCAGGCGGGACGGCGGCCGCGGAGTCCGGCACGGATGGCAGTGGTGGCGCCGCGTCAGAGTCGATCCTGCGGCAGTCAGGAGGCAGGTTCTATGCAAAGAATGTCGGCATGCTGGGCGCAGGAATAGCGCTCCTGTATGCGGGGGCAATCCTGACAGTAGACCACGCGGTCATACTGGCCGAGGCGTTCGGGCTCTCGCAAAAGGTCATCGGCCTGACTGTGGTGGCAATAGGCACCTCGCTGCCCGAGCTGATCACGTCCATAATGGCGATCCGGAGGGGCCGTCACGACATAGGCGTGGGCAACATAATCGGGAGCAACATCTACAACGTGCTCATGATAATGGGGGTCGGGGCCGTCCTCGGGGGCGTCTCGATATCACAGGACGTCTATCTGGACTACGGCATAATGCTGGCATTCGGGGCATCGCTCTTGGTCGCGCTAAAGACGAACATAGTCAAAAGGTCAGTCGGCATATGTTTGGTCGCGGGATACGCCGCATATCTCGGGATGTCACTCCTGAGGTAGCGGCTGCGCGCCTGCGGGTGCAGGTAAGTGCCACCAGCCAGAGTGTATTCATCTCACTGTGTTGTCATTTTCAAGAGGTCCCGTGGCCTTCCTCGATTGGTTGCGGCGCTGACGATCACATCAGTATCAAGCATGACTCTACATTAGCTAACATGTGTCGGCCTTGTCCTTACGTTTTTCTTCTCTGTATTTTTTGATCTCAGTGTCGATCTCTTCGTCTGTGATGCTCAGATTTTTGCGATCCGTCTCCTTAAAGAACCTGTCCAGTTCGGATCTGCGGCATGCAAGTTGTGCTTCCCTGTCATCTGTGATTGTTGCCATGCCCACTCTACGTACGCACGATAATAAAAAATGTTTTTTATGCCACATGAGAATTGCGCTCTCAGTAAAGACCCCCGGCCACCATGCTTTTACAACGGATGCCAAAACCTGTACGGCCCAGGAACAACTCCGGTTCTGCGGCCGCCATCCGCAGCCGGCTCGGGCGACTGGCGCGCGTCATATGCGAATCACGGGGACGTTTTCAACACGCAGGGACGGCGCGACCGACGGCAGCGACGCCCACTGCACGACGTTGCGCGCGTCGTTGCCGATGCCCGATATATCGCGGAGCAGTGCGGGAAGGCCGTGCATGATGCGGACAGGCCTTGCAGGGGATACGACTCGCCCGCCCCTTATGAGAAAGATCCCGCTGCGCGCGGTGCATGAAAAGTCACCGCTTATCGGGTTTACCGCATACGTATACCAGAGGCGGCCTACCAGCAGTCCCCTT
The DNA here is from genome assembly GCA_022823825.1 of Nitrosopumilaceae archaeon. Taxonomy (GTDB): domain Archaea; phylum Thermoproteota; class Nitrososphaeria; order Nitrososphaerales; family Nitrosopumilaceae; genus Nitrosopumilus. The sequence goes on from JAJEHG010000005.1 coordinate 20,262, forward strand.
TTTACGTCCCGAATCATCTCGTCGGGGGGGATCTGCTCCGCATCGGAGGATACGGACATGTTGTGTGGTGCGGACACCGGTATCGGGTCGGCGCCGCGGCCCACTGGGACGGCCATGCGCGCCGCGTTTCCAGGCCCCGCAGCTGCCAGTATGCGGCCCTGGGCGGGGCCTCGCGCTGCATGATCAAAACCGGAAACGGTACTGCCGTTGGTGGCACCGTGGTTGGTACCGTTGCCGCCATCGTCACCACCATCATCACCGCCGGGATCATAAACGGCCCTGTAATAGTCAAAGAGGTCAGAGTACGTCCCCTCAAACACCCCGCGCTTTACAAGCGGGCGCCCTGCAGTCGGCACGCCTTCCGCGTCTATGCGGTGCGAGCCGATGGCGTCCGGCGCGTGGGGGTCGTCTCGTATGGTAAGCATCTCGGATGCTACGGGGCTGCCCGCGCCGCCCGAAAAGCAGCTGCGCCCCTCCAAGACCCGCTTGAGCTCAAAGTTCGGTGCGACGACAAAGGCCAGCAGCTCACCGACCGAGTACGGCTCGAATATGACCGTGTATGTGCCGCCGTCTACAGAGACAGGGTTTTCTGAGCAGATGCACATATTGCAGGCGTCGGCCCCGGCCCGTTCCGGATCAAAGCCGTCAAGCGTCCTGGCGCTGCAGTATCCGATCCCAGAAACCGTCGGGTACGGCGATGGCTGCGGTTGTTGTTGTTGTTGTTGTTGTTGCGCCACAACACCAGGCTCAGACGCGCCACTCACGCGCATGGGGGACTCGGCATTTACAAGCCCCGCCACGTACGTGGACCTCTCGGCATCATGCAGTCCACGGGTGTTCGACACCTCGAATGCCTCGCATACGACGTGAAGCGAGCCCGTAACGGCCCCGACCTTCTTGTTCGAGGCGGCCGCAACCATGCGCTCTGCCAGATCCTCGGCCTCCCGGCTCGTCATGCGGTCAAGGCGTGCATCGTACGTGCCGCGCAGCTCGCCCGTCCTCCCGCGCGACGCGGGTTCTGCAAGCCCGCGCCAGAACCTGCAGGGCCGCTGGATGCCGCCGGACGCGCGCACCATGCGCCCGACGATCTCAGAAATACGGCCGGAGCCGGCCGGAGCCGAGGCCGATGCAATGCGTCCGCGCGCCACCAGCCGTATGCCGTACTGATCGTCTGAGACCTGCTTTGCCTCAGATACGGCGGAGTCCGTGATCCGGATGGTGGTGACGCGGCGGGCCACGCGCACAACTTCGCACTCGTCGGCGCCAAGCCGGATTGCCGCGCCAAGCAGACGCTCGGGATCCGCGGGCGGGTCAGGCGAACGCGGCGGCGTGGCGGACGAACCGGGCGGCAAGGGGGAGGCGCCTCACTCCGACTGCTTTTTGCCGCGCGGGTTCTGATAGCGGAATTTTGAGATTGTTATCAGCTCGGCATAGGAGCCAAACGAGGACGCGTCGGCAGAGTCAAGCCCGTCTGAACCTGCACCGTCGGCGGGGGCGGGGTCGCCGCAACTGCGCAGCCCGTCGGCGGCTTTGCCGTAGTCACCGTGGCAGCCATCATTGTCATCATCATCGTCTGACGGCGCAAACTTGCGCAGTATGTTGTACCTCGTATCGCGCTCGGCCGGAACGCGCCCGGCCTCCCTGATCATGCGGCGTATCTCGCGGGGCCTGAGAAGCTGCCCGTATGCGGAGCCGGCAGAGGTCGATATGCTCTCGTTTATCAGCGTGCCCCCAAAGTCGTTTGCGCCCCACCTGAGCAGAATCTGGGACATCCCGGGACCCTCCTTTACCCAGGACATCTGTATGTTGTCTATGTAGTTGTTGAACATTATCCTTGCAATGGCGTGCGTCAGCAGCACGTCGCGCCCGCTGCCCCCCTTGCGTATGTTGTCATGCGTGCCGCGTATGTACATGGGCGCCTCCGTATGCACAAAGTTCAGCGGCACAAACTCGGTAAACCCGCCGGTCTCCCTCTGTATGTCCCGTAGGCGGGCCATGTGGGCGACCCTCTGCCGCGTCGTCTCGACGTGCCCGAACATCATGGTGGACGTGGTCCGGAGGCCTGCCGCGTGGGCGCCGCGTATCACGCGCTCCCAGTCGCGCACGGTTATGCGCCCCGGCGATATCGAGTCGCGCAGCCCCTGGTCTAAAATCTCGGCCGACGTGCCCGGCAGCGTGTCCACCCCGGCCTCTTTGATGCGCGCCAGAAACTCCTCCACCGGCACGCCCGAACGGGTCGCCCCGTACAGAACCTCCTCCGGCGAGAACCCGTGTATGTGTATGCCGGGAACCTCGCGCTTTATCTTGCGGCATATCTGCTCGTAAAGCCCCCCGTCCATGTCCGGCGGCAGTCCGGCCTGGATGCACACCTCAGTGGCGCCAAGATCGTGCGCCTCCCTTGCGCGCCTCACAATCTCGCCGACGGGCAGCATGTACCCCTCTGTCTCCCCCCTAAAGTCGCGGCTAAACGCGCAGAACCCGCACTGCTTTATGCAGACGTTTGTAAAGTTGATGTTGCGGTTTACCACATACGAGGCCACGTCGCCCACGCGGCGCCTGCGGAGCTCGTCGGCTACCATCCCCACCAAGTGCAGGTCGGCGTCAGGCACGGCGTACAGCACCCGGGCGTCGCGCTCGGAGATCTCCTCCTCTGCAAGCGCCCGCTCAAGTATGTCGCGTATATCCGGATCCGCCCCCCTTATGAGGCCGGAGGACCAGCTGCCGCTGCCGCCCGCCTGAGACGCGCCGGGAGACGCGCGCGCGTCTGGTGCATCTACTGCTGCCGCTGCCGTCGTCGTCGTCGTCGCCGCGGTCGTCGTCATCACCATCACTCCCAGAGCTCCCTTTTTACAAGCATCGCGCCGCCGTCGCCGTTGTCACCGTCCGCCTGCGCTACGCTCGACATCATGTCGCGGAGGCGCCCGGGCACCATGTGCGCAAACTCCGGGTATACCGGGAACCTGCACTCGAGCCTGTACCCGGCCGCCTCCGTGTCCCGCTTCAGGCGCCGTATCGCGGGCCACGGAAACTCCGGGTTCACATAGTCCGGGGTGAGCGGGGAGACTCCCCCCCAGTCGTTTATCCCGACTGACAGAAACTCCCCGTACGTGTCAGGCGACAGGTTGGGGGGAATCTGGATGTTCATATCAGGCATCATTATCCGGCAGGCGGCCACGACGGCCATAAAGTAGGCCCTGTCTGCAGGCGGGGCGCGGCGCATGGCAGTGTCCGGCTTTGGCCAAAAGTTCTGTATTATCACCTCCTGTATGTGCCCGTACCGCCTGTGTATGTCGCGTATGACGCCAAGCGACTCGACTGCCTCTCGTACGGTCTCGCCTATCCCGAGCAGTATCCCGGTGGTCATGGGGATGCGGAGCCGGCCTGCCTCCTCCAGCACGGCGATCCGGGCGGCGGGGCGCTTGCTGGGGGCCAGATAGTGGGCTCCCCCGGGCTCCGACGCGAGGCGGCCGCTCGAGGTCTCCAGCATCACGCCCATCGAGACGTTGGTCTCCTGCAGCTCCGCCATCTCTGACCGCGTGAGGTTGCCTGCATTGGTGTGCGGAAACAGGCCCAGCTCAAGGGCCTTTCTGGACGCGTATGCAAGGCAGTCTGCAGTCGACTCGAACCCGTTCTCCTCAAGCCACCGGCGGGCCTCCGCGTACCGCTCCTCGGGGCGCTCGCCCGTGACAAGCAGCGCCTCTATGCACCCGTACCTCCTTGCCATCTGCAGCGAGAGATCAATCTGCCGTTTCGACATCATAACTGACTTTGACTGCCCCGGCTCGGCCTTGTACGTGCAGTAGGAGCAGATGTCGCGGCACAGGTTTATCACGTTGATGAACGCCTTTTTTGAGAACGTTACGGTGCGGGACTTGTGCCGCGACTGGAGTATCCGCGCGGCCGCGAACAGCTCGCGCGGATCACCGCTGCCGCCGTGATCGCGGCCTGCAGAACCAGAGGGCGCGCCGAGAGCGCCGCCGTACCCCGGGCAGGCGGCGGCAGCGTTGCTTACGATATCCGTCATCTCAGGGACTTCTGCCGCCCTGCCGCCCTCCAGGACGCCGTTGAGGCATTCGGAACCGGATACGAGCTTGCTCAACAGTTCGACTCGAGTCATGAGGTATTTATGCTTGTACGGGAATGGCGCGTCCCGGGGGAGGCCCAGAAGTAATGGCCCGGCAGGGATCAGTCCGGCCTCTGCTGCAGCGTCAGCTCCACCTTCATCATCTGGCCGTCACGCAGTATGTCGAGCTCCAGCGTGTCGCCCACCGACTTTGAGCGCTGCAGGTGTATCAGTATGTCGTCTATCTTCCTGACGTCCTGGCCGTCCACGCCAAGTATGATGTCCCCCCCTATCCTCAGCTCCTCGCCGCGTATGATCGCCGCATGCATAGACGGCACCAGTCCGGCCTCGTCGGCGGGGCTGCCGCCGATTATATCCACTATGAGGAACCCGACGGTCTCCTCAAGGTTCATGAGTCTGGCAGTCTCGGGGCCGACGTCCCTGCCGGATATCCCGATCCAGGGGTGCGCGTACGAGCCGTCCGTAATCAGGGTGGGGGCGACTTTTACCAGGGTCTGGGAGGATATCGCAAACCCGACCCCCGCAAACTCGCCCGTGGTGGACTGTATGGCGTTGTTTATGCCTATGACCTCGCCCCTCATGTTCAGCAGGGGCCCGCCGGAGTTGCCCGGATTTATGGCCGCATCGGTCTGTATAACGTCAGGTATCGAGTAGCCCGCGCCAGACGGCAGCAGCCTGCCCACCTGGCTCACTATCCCGGCCGTCATGGAGCCGGACAGCCCGAACGGGTTTCCAATCGCGGCAATCGGCTCGCCGACCTTGAGGCCGGAGGAGTCGCCAAACACGAGGGGCTTCAACAGGTCAGGATCCACGTCCACCCGCAGTATGGCAATGTCGGTGAACTTGTCCACGCCCACCACGGAGGCCACGTACGAGCGGCCGTCAAGGAACGTGACGTATATGCTCTCAGCCGCCTGCACCACGTGCGAGTTCGTCATGACGTGCCCCCTCTTGTCGTATACGAACCCAGAGCCGACCCCGCCGTCGTTTACCACCACGTCCGAGCTGCGCTGCACGTTGATCCGCACCACGCCGGGCTCGGTCTTTTCAAATATCTCCACAAGCGTGAGATCGCGGGAAGAGTCAGGCATCTTTGCGCCGCCGGCAGCCTCGGAGAGTTTCTGCAGGTCGCCGCCATGGCCGTTGGTAACAAAGGGCGCCGGTTCAGTCGGGCCGCCGCCGCCTGAGTCCCACATCGGCCCCATTACAAACACGAACATTACGGAGGCCGCGATTATGGCGCCCACCACGCCGCCGGTAAGCACGCCGGAGTTTCCCATGAACCGCGACAGCGATGTTAACCTAAAAGGGTTTGCCAGACAAAATTTTGTTTCCTAATTCACCCATGCACGCCTGTCGGGCCACCGCGGATTGCGGCATGCATGCGGGTGCAGCTGGGGGACGGGATTCGGCGATCACAGCGCTTAAGTAACAGCAGTATGATCATCTCATCGAACACTA
>JAJEHG010000057.1 GCA_022823825.1 Nitrosopumilaceae archaeon
CGTCGGGGGACGGGGCGGTACGCTGACAGGGCGGCGCGCCCGCGCATGCCGCGCGCCGTCCCCCGATAACCAAGGGAACCGTACTGCGGCCGGGTCGCTGCCACCCGTGCCTAGGCCCGAATTTGACCTGAGCTTATACACGACTGGGAATGGGTGGGCAGGTGAGGGGGGCGGCGGCGGATGAATGGACAGGCGGACACGGCCACATCCCGCGCCTCTGCAGAGACATATGCATGCCAGAGACACGCCGCAACCCAACGGCGCGTTCAATATGACAGCACCGCTCACCCAACGGCGGTGACGGCAACGGCTCGCATAGTAAAACTGCGCCTGCAGCGCAGCTCCTGATGCTTTCATCGATGCCGCCGCCATTAGAAGTATTTTTGGCACAAGATGCGAATTCCAATGCCGTCAGACGCAGCACAAGAACCCGCGCCTGCCAGATAGGCACGGGGCCGCAGAGAATTCCAACTAACCGCGCTTGGGACTAAATGCGGCATGACTTGTCAAGGCGCGACATTCGCAGGGCAGAAATCACGAATGCGCCGACAAATGACCGGAACGCCAAACCAAATGTCAAAGAAATCCGAGAGCGACAGACAAGGTCAAGTGATCCCAGGTTCAACAGGTAGGATCCAAAATCACGACGAAAGGTGACGCATTCAGTGAAGCCTTGCAAGTGCGCGTTTAAAGACAGGCGAACATCAGGTTCTGGATTCGGCGAATCCAAAAAATAGGGATGTACAGGCAAATAACACCGGCGAATCACGCGTGCTGCGGTGCTGCTGGGATGCTAATTGTTGCAGGCAAGGCGCATTTTCCAATGCTTGCGCGGAGAGAAAATAGGCGCACACATGCAGGCGGCACGATCTTTCAAGGCAAATCATTTGATTTCCCGCCGCATTAATGCACGCATATGCCATCACGTTTTTTCCGTATGGGGATTCTGGTCATCGCGCTGCATTTGCACAAATTAGAAATATTCCACACCAACAGAGCGCGGTTAGGCAAATGCCTACCTGACTGCAAACGCCGATCATAAAAATACGCCATTGGCCACCATCCAAAAAACGGGTGATTCTGCATAGGGTCACAGCGTTACAGCAAAAATTATTCCGGCTAGTAAAACTGCTGTGGGATCACTGCATCTAACAAGATGCACGAACGCCTCACATCTTGTAAACAATGACGGACAAGGCAGAGAAGTCTGGAGGGACACCAGGATCTTATTGCGGTTGCAGGAGCGCTTGAAGAATCTCCACGTCCTTATTCTTTACAATCAGTCTTTCAAAAAAAGATCATCGCGTGTACATGCAACCCACGGATCCTGCCAACAAAGGTCATGGAGCTCGCCCAGAAGAAAGGACGAGTCAGCAGACAGATCCTCTGCGCCGACTTGACGTCCGTCAGTCCAGTTACGCATACGACGAGCGCGAGACCGGGCGGCTGCCCCTCACGTCGTCCCATGTGCCAGGGCAGTCCATCCCGCATCCGCAGGGAGGGACTGTCCTCCCAGAAGCAGGCAGGGTCCTGCGCGTCCAGCCAGGCCGCCCCTCCCCCTCCCCCCCCCCCGGCAATCCAACCGGCATAAAGCACGAACAACGGTACTAGTCATGACTGCTACGCACGGATTTCACGTGTTTTGGCGGCTTTCAGGCAGCAAGGCCTGTGGCAGGATGGGCACGGCGCCGCGGCATGCGCCCGCCGAGCCGACGTAACCGCCACGCAGCAGATGCGCCCATTCGCTTGTCCGTCCACTCACACACACCCCCAGTCAAAGGCGCACTCCAAACCCGCGCAGTTTGGTCTAGATGGCCCCTCTTTTCAAAGCCCCCTCAACACGCGACTCTTGGAGAATTGATTGTTGTTTTTCGCGCGCCACTCCAGCCCCGACTGCAGGATGCGCCGTGCTGCATCACCGCTCGTTGCCCTTGTGTGACAACAAAGGATACCACACGACCGGCTGGCCGCATACCAATCATCGAGGATGGCGCGGCCCGATTCAGGGCACGGGGGCGCAGTATACGGCCACGAAGTGACAGTCACAAGACGGGCGCTAATTCCACGCGATCGCATGCGGCCTACAATGTATTTTATTATTTTGGATGTTTTCGCTGTAGCTGTGTTGTCACATATGAAATTCCCGCAGCGCCGGCACCATAACTGCCGCCCGCATCTTCTTGCCACCATGGCAGGCCTCAATCCGCACGACGGGACAGCGCGTCAGCAGTGGTTAATTCCAAAACAAATATTTGCCGCCAATTCGGAACTGAATACGGGATAAAAATGAAGGACTACGAGCAGGTCATAGTGTGGCTCGACTATTTCAACAAGAACCTCAAAAAATCCAGGGGCCGCAAGCTGGGCCTTGCAAAATGCGTCTTTGACCCATCCCTCAAGGAGCTGTCCGACGCGGCAACGGAGTCCGGACTGGACATAGCAGAAACGAACGAAAGGGCCCGCTTTCCAAAGAGGCCCTACGTCAGGTCAGGATACATATCCCTTCCAAAGGCAGGAAAAACCAAGGGCGCCATACTGGAGATGATATCAAAGAGACTAGTCGCCAAGAGGGCCGCAAAGTCAAAGAAGAAGAAGCAACAGCCCGACGGCCAGAAACCCTGATTCAAAACTAGCTATTAGATCTAACAAATTTGATCGACCCATATCTTAAATGAGCCGCACTCAGTACGTTTGCAATGCGTGAGATCGGCAGAATACTGCACGTGGCAGGCAGCGGCAGGGTCATCATACAGATATCCGAACCGCTGCCCGAGGGCCAGATACTCTGCGACAAAGGCGGCACGCGCGTGGCAAGGGTGATGGAGCTCATAGGCCCCGTCAATAGTCCGTTTGCTTCGGCAGCCGCCCTTACCAACAGCATCAAAAAGTACGTTGGCAGGACGGTCTTTGCAGGCCAAGAGCAGTACGAGAGGCGCGAGTCCCAGGCATTTGCGCAAAAGAATAGGAGAAGAACAAGATGAAGATGCTAGGAGAAGAACAGCAGGTCTGCCGGGAATGCAGCTCCACGCTGGTGGACGACATGCAGAACGGCGAGACCATCTGTACCGGATGCGGCATCGTAACCGACAGCCACATGGTAGACTATGGGCCGGAGAACGCCAATGCCGAGCACGAGGAGAAGATCAGGCTTGCCAGGGCCTCCGGACTGAACACCTACGCCCAGCACGACCTAGGGGTGACCACTGCAATCGGCCCGTCGGCAAAGGACTTTAGCGGCAAGGCCATAGACAGGCGCATCGCAAGCCAGATGAACAACCTCAGAAACTGGCAGAAGCGGATCAGGGTCTCAAGCCCCCAGGAGAGGAGGCTTGTCGCGGCCCTGACGGTAATGGGATCCGCGGCCGAATACCTCGGCCTCCCAAAGACCGTGCTGGAGACGGCGTCCATACTGTACAGGAACATCGACGGCCAGACCAACATCAAGGGCAAGTCAGTGGAGGCGATTGCGTCAGCCATCCTTTACATGGCATGCAAGCAGTGCGGCGTCGTACGCTCCATTGACGAGATTGCGCGCGGGACAAGCCCCTCAAAGAAGCCCAAGACGAGGCTGGCGGCAAAGTACTACCGCAACCTGGTGATGGGGGTTGGCCAGATAAACACGCCGACGGTCACTACAGACAAGTACATCTCAAAGTTTGCAAACATGGCGCAGGTGGACACCAAGGTGGAGAGGCTCGCCCTCGACATGGCAGGCAAGACCAAGAACGCGTCCATAACGGACGGCAAGTCGCCAAGCGGCATAGCCGCGGCATACCTGTACATGGCGTCCATACTGCTCGGGTACGGGATCCCGCAGAGGGAGATATCCACCGTGGCAGAGGTGACAGAGGTTACCATACGCAACCGCTGCAGGGAGATACTGACAAGCTACGAGCTTACAGTCGCCCTGCGCCCCACGAACACGGCGGCACGCGCCATGCTGACTAGATGAGTGCGCCGACGACCTCGAGACTTTTCATTTTTTATTTTATCATGCGGCATCTGCCGGCGGCCGTGCGCCCACGCAGGGCCGGCCACCACCATTAGGATCAGCTAAATACCGTCTGCATTATATATCGAGGCGAAGGACACGCGGCAATGGCGGTTCTCGAGATAAGGGACCTGCACGTAAGCAGGGACGGCAAGGAGATACTCAAGGGGGTCAACCTCAAGACGGGCCCGGGCCAGGTCCATGCCATAATGGGCCCCAACGGCTCCGGCAAGAGCACGCTTGCATACACGCTGCTCGCGCACCCAAAGTACGAGGTGACGCGGGGCGACATACTGCTTGACGGCCAGAGCATACGGGACATGAAGGCCGACGAGCGCGCAAAGCGCGGACTGTTTCTGGGATTCCAGTACCCGACAGAGGTGTCCGGCGTAGGGTTCTCGCACTTTCTGCGCACCGCGTACAACTCGCTGAGCAAGGCGCTCGAGGGAGACGACCGCGAGGTCTTCATTACGGTGCGCGAGTTCCAAAAGTACCTCAGGGAGAACCTCGAAAAGGTCGGGCTAAAGGAGGAGTTTCTCTCAAGGTACCTCAACGAGGGATTCTCGGGGGGCGAGAAGAAGCGCGCCGAGGTACTGCAGATGGCCGTGCTGAAGCCCAAGATATCGATACTGGATGAGCCCGACTCTGGACTCGACATCGACGCGGTCCAGGCAGTCGCAAAGGCCATAAGCCAGGTGTCAGGCACCGACTCAACCATAGTAGTCATAACCCACTATGCAAGGATACTCAGGTTCCTTGACAAGCTCGACTATGTGCACGTCTTTGCAGACGGCAGGGTCCTAAAGACCGGGGACTCGACCCTTGCAGACAAGCTCGAAAAAGACGGGTACGACTGGGTGATAGAAGAGCAGCAACAGCAGGTTGCCCAATAACGTGTAGTCAACGAGAAGGGCGGCAAAGCGGCCGCAAAACACAGCATCAATGTAGCGTTGTCCGGCATGCGCGCGAACATGAGATAGCCGAACCGCGTAGTATTACCCGCCAGAAGACATGCATGCGGCGCCATATACGGGGGAAAGGCGTCAGTCCACGGGGTTGACCTTCATCTCGCCGTACTTGCCAGAAGATATCGAGATCTCGCCCCGGAACTCTTTGGTGTACCCGTTGATGATCTCAACAACGTCGCCCTCTTTGACCTTTGAGATGTCGTCACCCCACAGCGTCAGCTTTATCTCGCCGGAGTCGTCTGCAAGTATGTGGTCGCACACGTCCTTTGGCTCGCCGGACTTTAGAGTCACTGTCCTCTTCTCGCCCAGCCTCTTGACGGTGGTCTTGATGTTAATCCCGCCGCGCATCTTTTTGGCCTGATCGACAGATACGTAGTCAGTCATACTGCCCCGTCTCATGCGAGTAATTATAAGCCTTTGTTGCAGGCGGGCAAGCCAGATCGAAATTGAAAAATAGCGACTGTGCAGGCGCATAGTCGCAGAGATATCGAAGCCCGGTCAACCGAGAGGGACTCAAGATCCGTAAGTGATCCCTTCTCTTAGGAGTTCGTGGGTTCAAATCCCACTCTCTGCACCTATTGTGATGCGGGCGTAGCCTGCACGCGAACCCTCGTAGTCGAGTGGTTCATGATCTCCCTGTGGATCGCGGCAAGGTTCTCGTCTTTGAATACGAGGTTGCACCTAAAGCACTTGGAGGCAACCTCGGTCATGTGCAAAAAGTAACCGGATTGCTTATAAAAGTATTGGACATTTTGTTCATTTTCTTAGCATATATGACATCACATACCAAAAAGATGAGATTATTTCTAAATATTGTGCAATATGATGCGATATTTTGTGGGAGGTTGGCGGCAGGCGGGGCAGGGCCTGACGATCGCGCGCACGGCTACGAATCCGCGCGGGCGCCGCCCGCCAAAACCACGACAAAAAGGGATTTACAGCAAGGAAGTCCCTGAATAATGACTGCAAGATGGAGGCAGATCCCCTGTTTGATGCAGTGGGGGGACTCTCGTATGCCGGGATATTCCTGCTGCTAGTCGGCGTCAACGCGTCGCCTGTACTGATGCCGCCAAGCTGGGTGATACTGGCCTCGTTCCACCTGCTTGACCCTACCCTGGATGTCATACTGCTTGCGGCCGTCGGGGCCACGGGGGCCACGGCGGGCAGGTTTGTCTTAAAGCGCGTCAGCATACGCTTCAGGCGGTTTGTGGGGCCCGAGCAGCGCGAGAACCTTGACGCGGTAGGCAGGTACCTCAACGGCAAGAGGTACGGGTACGTGCTTGCGTCGTTTCTGTTTGGCGCGACCCCGCTGCCAAGCAACATGCTGTTCATCGCATACGGGCTCATGCATGCAAAGAGCGCCGGTATATACGCCGGCTTCTGGGCCGGCAGGATGATATCATACGTGATAATGATACACCTGGGAGACATAGTGCTGCGCCCCTTTGTCGGGATATTCGAGGACAGGCTGGTGGGGATACTGGTAGTCGACGGCATCGGGCTCGGCGTGGTCGCGATATTCGCGTTCATAGACTGGACCCTCCTGATAACGAAAAAGAGGCTGAGGTTTACAAAACCCAGGATCTGGAGGATCTGACGAGTCCGCTGGCCCGGCAGGGGCGGGATGTAACGATTGCGCGGCGCGGGCGCGTCGGGGTAGCCGCTGCTACCCGTAGTCGACGTAGCGGTCGTACCTCTTCTCGATCTCGTTGTTGCGGCCCGACACTACCCTCTCATACTCTTGGTCGCGGCGCATTGCAATGTACCGGCGTATGTCGGCAAACTCAGGCGTGTCCGGGTAGGAGTCAAAGAGCGGTTCGGCCATCCTCAGGTACTCCAGCACCTTGGCGCGGTACTCGGCGCGGGTGGGGTTGCGCACGCCCCTCATCCTGAACCACACGGCGGCCCAGCTGGAACCAAGCACGTGCGGCATCAGGTCAAACGCCCTCTCAATCTCAAACCGCTCGTCGTTTCTCATTCTGCCAAAAGCGACCCTGCCACGTCCTTTGCAAAGTATGTGACTATTATGTCGGCGCCCGCCCTCTTTATGGAGTGGAGCATCTCAAGGGCAATCTGCGCACCGTCCACGTATCCGGCGGCGGCCGCCGCCCTGACGAGCGCGTACTCGCCGGAGACGCTGAATGCGGCGACCGGCAGATCAAGGCGCCTGCGCGCCTCGGCCACCAAGTCAAGGTACGCGAGGGCCGGCTTGATCATTACAATGTCCGCGCCCTCCTCCACGTCGGACTCGATCTCCTGCATGGCCTCGCGGGCGTTGGTGTACGGCATCTGGTACGTCGACCTGTCGCCAAACTGCGGGGCGCACTCGGCCGCGTCACGGAACGGCGAGTAGAATACGGAGCGGTGCTTTGCAGAGTGCGGCATAATCAGCACGTCGGAGAACCCCGAGTCGTCAAGGGCCGTCCGGATTGCAGACACCTGCCCGTCCATCATTGCCGACGGCGAGACGACGTCGACGCCGGACTCTGCCTGGCTGACGGCGATCTTGGCAAGCACCTCCAGGCTCGGATCGTTGTCTATGGCGGGGCTGCCCCCTCCTCCACGGCCAGGGCCGTCGCGGACGATGCCGCAGTGCCCAGACGAGGTATACTGGCACATGCAGACGTCGGACATTATCACGATGTCATCGCCAAAGGCCTGCCTCACCTCAGAGACGGCCCGCTGCACGATCCCGTCCCTGTCAAACGCGGAGCTTCCCGCATCGTCCTTTGACGAGGGGACGCCGAACAGCATGATGGCAGGGATGCCGGCGCCCTTGATCGACTCGACCTCCCCCGTTACGTCCGACAGCGGCAGGCGCTGTATGCCGGGCATCGACTTTACCGTTACGCGCTCGTCAATCCCCTCCTGTACCAGTACGGGGCATACCAAGTCAGACGGCAGAAGCGTGGTCTCCCTGATCATGCTGCGCATCTTTTCGGTTTTTCGCAGCCTGCGCAGACGTCGTGTGGGAAACCGCATTATGCCTTGTGGCGTGAGCAACAAGATATAATCCTAGTGAGAATCGCGGGCGGCGGCGGGGCGTGCCTTGACGACCCCCGCGTATGGCGCAGGGGCGGCAAGGGACAGGCCGCGCCCATGCGGCAGGCGCACGGGCACATTTGCGAGCCGCCTGCCTTTGGGGGGGGGCGGCCAAATGCGGCAGGGTTCCAGATGTCGCGTGTGAAAGGTGGCCCGCGTCAGTCGTTCGAGGAGGGGTCGTTTGAGTCAGGGTCGCTGGCGCCGGCCGAAGTGGAGGCGTCGGCATCGGCCTCACCGTCATTGCCGCCTCCGTAGTCAAACAGCCTGCCTGCAAGCGCAATCACGCCAGAGTCGCCGCGCTCAGAGGCCTTGCGCAGGTTGTTGATCGGGGGGGATACGATGCTCTCCACTATCTCGCGCGTCAGGCTGTCGATTATGCTTATACGCTCCGGATCTGTCTCGTCGAGCGCGCGTACCGCCTTTTGGAGCTCCTTCTCCCGCAGGGCGTCGATCTTCTTGAACACGTGCTCGGCTATGGGCTCCGCGGCAAGTCGCCTTACAGACGCCTCCAGTACGCCGACCTCCTCCTTTATTGCGTCCTCGATGGCCCTGGCCTTGCCGGCCCTGGCCGTCAGGTTCTTTTCCACCATCTCAGATATCTGATCCAGGTTCATCAGCTTGACGCCGGGCAACGTCGCGACCCGCTCGTCGACTGTGCGCGGGTTTGAGAGGTCGAGGATCATCATGCCGCGGCGGAGATGGCCGTCCTGTCCGTTGCTGCCGCCCGTACGTCCGGCCGAGATCGCCTGCGATATCTTCTCAAACGTCACAAGCGAGTACGGGGCGGTGGTGGCAACGAACATCGCGTCATACCCGGTAAACCCGGACAGAACCTCCTCAAAGCGCACCGGGGAGCCCCCCAGCGACTCGCAAAACGCCCTTGCACGGCCCAGGGTCCTGCTCGTGACGTCAAACGCGTACCCCCTGCGCAGGAGCGACTTTGCAACGAGGGTCGAGACCTCGCCCGTTCCGATAAGCAGTATCCTTTTTGACTTCATGTCGTCGATGTTCTCCTCGGCGAGCCGGACCGCCATCGAGCCGACGGAGATGCCCCCCCTGCCGATCCCCGTGCTGCTGCGTATCCTAGTGCCGATCCGTATCGCCTTGTCAAATATCGTGTTCAGGTAGCGGCCCGACGAGCGGGTCTTGCGCGCCTCGGCAATGGAGCTCTTTATCTGGCCCAGTATCTGCTCCTCCCCGAGCACCATCGAGTCCAGCCCCGACGTGAGCTTGAGAAGGTGGCGCAGCGCCTCGTCGTCCTCGGACATCTCAAGGTTCTCATCAAACGCAACCTCGTCGAGTCCCGTAAGGGAGGCCCACGTCCGTTTCAGCCGCTCGGTCCCCCCGGGGCCCGTACGCGCAAAGAGCTCCACCCTGTTGCACGTCTGTATTATCACGCACTCGTCGAGATCAGAGTGCAGCCGGAACTGCTCGTACGCGTCGCCCACGTCCCGTATGGCGAACCGCTCAAGCACGTGTATGGGCGAGTTGTGAAACGTGACGCGCGCATTGATGATCCTTTGCCTCACGTTTTGTCACCCCGCAGCATGGACATTGCACGCTCTTCGGCCTCACCAAGCCGCCCGTCTCTTATTAACCGATCAACGGTCCTGTCGGCCATCACGGCCTCCAGCAGGCGTCTGCGCTCTGCCTGCGTCTTTATGGCGGTCTTGGCGGCGCGCCGCACCGCGTCCTGTATGCGCATGTGCGCCACCTCGCGGGGGGTGATCACGTCGCGGAGCACGGACTCGGCCCTCTGGCGTATCTGCTTTGAGACGGCAGGGCTCCGGCCCCCCGTGGACACTGCAACTGTTATTCCCCCCTCGATACGCATGACCGACGGGTGGGAAAAGTCGCTCAGGGCAGAATCGTCGGACCTGTATCCGAGGATGCCCCTTGAGCGGGCAGCGGAGACCGTCATGCCGTTGACTTTTGGATCGTCTGTTGCGGCAACCACGACTGACGGCTTGTACCGGTCAAGAAACGAGCCGTCTTCCACGTCGCGCTCCTCCAGGGCAATGGCGCCGTCCGCGGACCATTTTCTGATCGCGTCTGATGCAGAGGCGGACAGCACCACGATGCGGCGGCAGTCCTCCTGCAAGAGCGCACCGACCCGCCGCTCTGCCTGGGTGCCGCCCCCTATCACCACCACCGTCCTGTCCGTCATGTCAAGATCTATTATCACGGTGTGTGGTGGCGGGCCTGAGTTATTTATTTACAGCCGAACGGCGTGCCGGTGCGGCCTGTGCGCCGCGCGTGCTGCCCCGTGCCTGCCATCCACTGCCTGTACGCGGCGGCGGCGGCGGCGCGGCCGGTTGCAGGCCCGCAACGCGTACGGGGTGCTAGGGAGGGGAGGGGAGCGGCAGGCGCAGGGCGCGCGGCCACGGCCGCCCGCGCGCAGGCATGACATGCGGCATGGCTACACTTTTAATCAATATCATGCAACGGCGCCCGTTGACAGGCGACGCGATGGACAGCCTTGACATGGAGCTGCTAAACGAGATCCAGTGGACGTTCCCTCTGGTGAGCCGCCCGTTCGACGCCATGGCGGAAAAGTTCGGCGTCACCCCCGACGCCATAAAGGACAGGCTAGTCGGCCTCAAAAAGTCCGGCGTACTGAGGCAGCTGAGCGCCATATTTGACACCCGCCGGCTCGGATACACGAGCTCGCTTGTGGCCATGGACATAGAGCCCGGGCGCCTCGAGCATGTGGCAAAACAGATAAACCGCCATCCGGGCGTGAGCCACAACTATGAGAGAGACCACGAGTTCAACCTGTGGTTTACGCTGGCAGTCCCCCCCGGCTCGAGCCTCAAGGACGAGCTTGACAAGTTTGCGGGCCTCGGCGGCATCCGCAGGGTCAGGATGCTGCCAACCCTGCAGCTCTTCAAGATCGGCGTAAAGCTCGACATGGTAGACGACAAAAAGCACGAGGTCGCCCCCACCGAAAAAAAGAAGGAGATCAGAAACGTCGGGTTTGAGCCGACTGAGCGCGACAAGGAGTTTGTAAGGGAGCTCCAAAAGGACATGGACATAATAGACGAGCCGTTTGCCAAGGCCGCGGAAAACCTGGGCGTGACAGAAGACGAGCTGTTCGAGAAGATGAAATGGTACGAGGAGATCGGCGTAATGAGGAGGTTTGCGGCCATACTCAGGCACAGGCAGGCGGGATTTTCCGCAAACGGCATGATCGTGTGGAAGGTCCCGGAGGGGCGCATAGCAGAGGTCGGCGCAAAGCTGGGCGCGTTTCCGCAGGTCAGCCACTGCTATGAGAGGCCCACCTACAAGGACTGGCCCTACAACGTGTTTTCCATGATACACTGCAAGACAGAGTCCGAGGCGCGCGACATGGCGCGGCAGATACAGGGCCAGGTAGGGGTCGACGAGTACACCATACTGTTCAGCTCAAGGGAGTTCAAAAAGACGCGCGTAGAGTATTTCGTAGAGCACGAGTTCAGGCCGGACGCGGGGGATGCGGCACGGGCCGGGGAGCTGGAAAGCGAGATGCTCAGCGCCCCGCGG
This sequence comes from Nitrosopumilaceae archaeon, assembly GCA_022823825.1. Classification (GTDB taxonomy): domain Archaea; phylum Thermoproteota; class Nitrososphaeria; order Nitrososphaerales; family Nitrosopumilaceae; genus Nitrosopumilus. The sequence goes on from JAJEHG010000057.1 coordinate 11,524, forward strand.
CCCTGAGGACCGGCGGTCCCCCACCACCCTAGGATCACTCGTTTGGGTCGTGCCCCACCACGTGCACGCTGCACAGGTACTGGTCGTTCATGTGGCAGTAAAAGTCAGAGGGGCAGCTGCATGCGGCACACCGGGGCCTCTGATCGGCGCCCGACAGCGCGGTGTGGTAGCTTTTGCGCGGCGCCGCAGTTGCGGGCCTACTGTATATGCGCGTCAACCTTGCATAGTACTCGGCTTCCGCTGCGCTGAGCGGCTCGTCTGCGCGCACCTTTCTGGCAATCTTGTCCCACTTTTTTGGGCGGCCTATGCGGGCGCCGCTCAGCTGCCTTATGGCGCCAAGCATTGCGTCGCGCCTCGGTTCGGATGGCGACGGCGAAGGCGAAGATGTCGGCCTCTGCTGCTGTTGCCGCCGACGCACCCTGTCCGTCATCTCCCCTCAGTCCGCGCCTGCCGCCGGGACGGTCGCCTTTAGCTCGTACTCTGGCCACGTGTCGTACAGCGCGCCGATTGCGCGCATGTCGGATTCCGGTACATACCTGCCGTCGGCCATGCCCGCGTAAGCGTCAATCTCGTCAAGCTCGGTCATCGTGGGCAGGACGGACGCAAACCCGCTCTTGCTCATTACAAACTTCATTGCAAGCTCCGTGATTGTCAAGCCGTTCCGGTCCGCAATGGGCCTGAGCTGCTCTACCTTTTGGAGCGACGCCTTTATCCACTGGCCCTTGCGCACCGAACGGTGGTCCTTTTCGTCTATCTTGGTGTCCGCGTTCACCTTGCCTGTCAGTATGCCGGAGGCCTCAGGCACCCTTACCAGGACGCCCACGTCAGCCTCCTCTGCGCGCCGCATCAGCTCGTTTCCGGGGGTCTGCTCCAGTATGTTGTATACTGTCTGGACCGCGGATACGCACGGGCGCTCCATGGCCTCCAGCCCCTCGGCGGTCCAGCCTATGGCGGGCCCCAGCGCCACCTGGCACGTCCTGGCCAGGCCGTCTGACACCATGGACTCGAGCGTTCCAAAGACGGAGTCGTCGCGGATGTGGTGCAGCTTCGGGTTGTGCAGGCCGTACATGTCCACGTGGTCCGTCTGCAGCCTATCCAGGCTCGCCCTTAGCGCGCGCTTGGCAAAGTCCGCGCCAAAGCACTGCGGCAGCTCGGAGTGTCCGATCTGCTCCACACCTGCAAAGTCATAGCCGAACTTTGTGGATATTACGACCTCGTCCCGCATACCCGCAAACGCCCGTCCGATCAGCCTCTCGCTCTTGCCCTTGCCGTACATGTCGCCGGTCTCAAAAAAGTTGATCCCCGCGTCGTACGCCTTTTTGAGCATCCTCAGGGCCTCGTCCTCCTCTATCTTCCTGCCCCACCAGTCGAGCGCGATTGCCCACGCGCCGAAGCCCAGTTCGGAGACCTTGATGTCTGATCTGCCGAGCCTGTTGTACCTCATGATGATGGGCAGGCGGGATAGAAAATTTATGTCTACCCCGCTGCCGCCTCTGCTGCCAGTCGCCCCGGCATGCGGCTGCGCAGGCCGTCAGCACAGCCTGACGCGCGCAGACGGGCCGTCTACAAACGCAAAAGGGGCACGAAGCGGGCCGCGTCATCCCAGGCTGGAGATCAGCGGAAGAATCTCCTTTCTGACGCACACTATCATGGGGACGTCGTTCTTTACATACGAGGAGACCTGCGTCTCGCGCAGGTCCATTATCAAATCCTGAAAGTCCCGCACGTCGTCCACCTCAAAGGCCAGCATAAAGTCATGGTCGTGGATTCCAAACGAGTACGTGGTGTTCAGCACGATCTGCGGATACCGGCGGCTGACTGCGATGTGCTCGTCCATTATCTCCTGGCGCTTTGCCTGCGGCAGCAGGTACCACTCGCGGGTCTTTGTAAACGGGTACACGACAACGTACTTTTTGGGCGGGTCGCCGGCCACAAACCCCTGCGGCCCCGCGCCCGGCGCGTATACGGAGGGCCGGGTGCACGACAGGTACGTCCGGGACGGTATGATATACTTGCCAAAGACCGTTCCGTACAGGCGCTCTGTCGCCGCCTGGATCTCGTCTACCGTGCGGGCGGCAAACCACAGCAGAAAGTCCGCGTCGTCGCGGAGCCCGACGGTCGAGTACGAGCGGTAGGACACGCCCGTATAGTCCAGTATGTTCTTGACCTCCTTTGCCGACTCCTCCTTTGCGAGGTCCGCCATCCACCGCCACTTGGCGTCAAGCTTGTAAAACGAGAATCCGAAATAGTACTGGTCGGCCGAGGACTGCGCGGGATCAGGTGCGGCGGCGCCGTCGTGGCTGCCATGGCTGTTGTCTGACACAAGCTGTGTCCCAAGGGTCCGTTTAAAAAGTCTGACATCCCGCGTCTTGGATGCCTGTCCCATGTGTGTCACGGATTCGGCAGCGTCAGGAAGCCGATGGCATTAGGACGGCGTCGTTAGGACGGCGTCGTTAGGACGTGCAGCACGGCAAAGGCGGCGCGCCGGGATCAGCGGCCGGACGACCAGTCATCAAACTTGTTGATGCTCTGCTGCCGCCTCATGTCCACAAGAAAGATGACGATTCCCGCAACCATTACGATCAGCCCCGCTATTAGCGCCGCGCCCGCTATAACGAGCGGAAAGATCAGCTTGTTGAGCGGCGAGTCGGGATCCGCAAACATGTCCGAATTCTCCGGATCCTCGGAGAACATTACGGTTACCGTAACCGGCTCGGGGCCGGTGTTTGTTACCTCAATTTCCACAGAACCTGCCCTGGCCTGCTCTATGGCCTCAAACGCTATCTCATCGACTAGGGCGGACCGGCCGTACGCGTCCCCCGAGGGGCCGTACGCTGCAATCGACAGGGAGTCGCCGGGCTCATAATCCGTCATGTGGACGGCCCATATGACGGGAACGCCGTCTGACTCCACCGCAAAGGATACGCGCTCAGTGGCGCCCGGTATGATCGTCATCTCGCCCGTAATCCTGTCGAACATGCCCTCGAAGATGGACGGCACGTCAAACCCCGCCGGCCCCATAAAGGTGGACTCGGCAACCGAGTTTGCGGCCAGGAGCGACACGCCGAACAGTACCGTCCCGGCGCAGGCCGTATAGAGTCCGCGCTTTTTCATCGTTGGGCGCACCGCCAATCTTACATTAATGTCTAGGGTTTCTCACGCAAAACGGCGCGGGCAGAGCCGCCTGCGCGTATACGCGGCGTAGAGGCTGAGGCCGCAGCCGCGTCAGTCGGCCGTCACCCTGACGCCCTTCCAGAACGCAATCATGCCGCGTATGTGCGTGGCATCGGGGCTCGGGTCTGCATAGCACCAGGCGCAGTCCTCGTTGGTGCGGTCCCCCGCCACCGCAGTATAGTAGCTTGCCGTCCCCTTCCAGCCGCAAAAGCTCGTCGTGTCGCTGGGCCGCATCATGTCCATCCTGACCGAGTCTGCCGGAAAGTAGTGGTTGCCCTCGACTATAACCGTCTCGTCGCTCTCGGCAAGTACGGTGCCGTTCCAGACTGCCCTGACCATGGAATCACGCGCCGCCGGTCCCCTTTTCTTCCTTTTCTTCTGCCTTATCCTCCGCCATCCCGTGCATCTCCCCCTTCATCTCCCTCCGGGAGCGGAACTGCGGGGTCACCCCCAGCGCCTCGTAGTTTCCAGTAGAGCACGCAAAGCACATGGAGTCTGCAGGTATTCCGACTGCCTCGGCCAGGTTCTCCGCGTCGTTGTACCCCAGAAAGTCGGCGCCTATGTCGCGGCGGACCCTCTCAGTCATCTCCTCCCTTGTCATGCCCGGCTTTATGCCCCCCGCGTTGGTCGCAAGCTCCTCCTGTGACGGAAAGTCTATGCCGGCATAGCAGGGATGCGTGACGGGCGGGTACGTTATCAGCATGCTGATCTTACGCGCGCCGGCGCGCCGGAGCGCCTTTACTATCGACTTTGAGCTGGTGCCCCTGACCAGACTGTCGTCGACTACGACCACGTGCCTCCCCTGTATGATCTCCCGTATGGGCATTATCCACCTGTTTATCTCGACGCGCTCAGTCTGGTGCGGCTCGATAAAGCTCCGCAGCGGCCCCTTCTTGCTGTAGCGGTCCTTGAGCAGGCCCTCGTCAAACGAGACTCCGAGCTGCTGCGCGTATCCCAGCGCCGCGGGCCTCGCAGAGTCCGGGACCGGCACGACCAGGTCCGCGTCCCGTATGGGAAACTTGCGCGCCAAGAGCCGTCCGATGTTCTTTCTCGCGACGTAGATGTTGGCGCCCTCCATGTTGCTTGAGGGGTGCGCAAAATACGTGAATTCAAAGGAGCAGTGCGCCCTTGACGCGTCGTCGGAGAACCGCTCGGACTCTAGGCCGTCCCCGCTTATGCGCAAGAGCTCGCCGGGCTCCACGTTGCGGACCAGTTCGGCGCCCACCGCGGAGAGCGCCGAGGACTCGGATGCGACAATGTACACGTCGTCGTCCTTTTTGTGGCCCAGCACCATGGGCCTAAAGCCCTTTGGGTCCCGCGCCGCGTACACGGAGCCGTCGTCTGAAATGAAGGTAAAGCAGAAAGAGCCGACCATCTCGTTCTTCAGGACGGAGAGGGCCTGCCCAAGCCCGCTGTTGTCGGACATCAGGGAGACCAGCCTCTGGGCCGCCACCAGCGTGTCAGTCGCGCTCTGCGGAGTGAACGTGCATCCGCCGACCATGTTTGAGATCTCCTGGGCGTTTGCTATCGTGCCGTTGTGGGCCACGCACATGTCTTTGACCTTGAGGGGCTGGGCGTGCTCGAGCCCGCCCCCTCCCACGGTCGAGTAGCGGACGTGCCCGATTATGGCGGGGGACGCGTACTCGTGCGCAATCCTCTTGAAGTCCGACGACGCGCCGGAGACCAGCCCCATCCTCTTGAGGGGCGCCTTGCCGGGGACAGCGATTCCCCACGCCTCCTGCCCCCGGTGCTGGAGGGCCCTCAGCGTGTCGATGCACATGGGGACGACGTTGGCACCCCGCACGCTGAATATGCCCACGACCCCGCAGTTCTCATGGGGCCTGTCGTCAAGCTCCGTGTACCATCCCCCCCAACATTCCTGACCACTCCCTGCGAGTCTTATCAACGCTTAGGTCTGCGACGGTCCTGCCGCCGCTGCTGCCGCCGCTGCTGCGAAATATGATGCGCCCGCGCGGTCCGCCTCCCGTTATGCGCCCTATGCGCGCGTGCGCGGCGCCGGAGCGGGCCAGTAGACCCTCGGCCTCCCGCAGGGACCCGTCGGGAACCAACACCACGTACCTGGAGTGGCTCTCGGAGAACAGCGTCACGTCGTCGGGCATTGCGCGCGACGGCGCGCCGTCGTCGTGCGCGCGCGGAACCCTTGAAATGTCCACGTCGCAGCCCAGTCCCGCGCCGAGGCACACCTCGGATATCGCGGCCGCCAGCCCGCCCTTTGAGCAGTCGTGCACCATGTGGGAGAGCCCCGCCCTCCTTGTAATGTCCAGTATGGCGCCAGAGTTGCGCCGCGACTCCGCGGCGCTCACGGCGGGGCACCTGCCTCCCACCACGCCCCGTATGTACTCGTAGTATTCGGATCCCCCCATCTCGTTCTTGGTCGACCCCACAACAATGACGTGGTCGCCGTCCTCGGGCCTCGCGCGCATGCGCTGCATTGCGGAATTACCGGCGCGCTTGCCGCCGGAGCCTCCCCCGCCGTCGCCGTCGTCGCCGGATATCAGCCCCAGGACGGCTATCACCGGCGTAGGCTTTATCGGCCCCGACGGCGTCTCGTTGTACAGGCTGACCTTGCCACCCACGCACGGTATGTTCATCTCCCTTGCAAAGTCCGAGATGCCTATGACCGACTCGACGAACGTCCAGAACACGCCGGGATCCGTGGGATCCCCGAACTGCAGGTGGTCAAGCATCCCTATCGGGGTGGCGCCCGTGCACACCACGTTGCGGCAGGCCTCCTCAAAGCACCCGATGGCGCCCTGCCGCGGGTTGACGTAGCAGTGCTTTGGGTTTCCGTCCATGGATACGGCCAGGTACCTGCCGTTGTCAAGCCGCAGGACCGACGCGTCGGCACCCGGCCGCACCACCGTGCGTATGCCGACCTCGTGATCATACTGGGAGTACACCCAGCTGCGGCTGGCTATATTGGGCGACGTCATCAGCCTGTGCAGTATGTCGGTGTAGTCAGCGGCGCCCCCGCCCCCCTGCGCGTGCGGCGCGCACGACACGTCCTCTATCCCGTCAAGGTATGCCGGCCTCCGGTGCGGCAGGTCAAGGAGGCGCGCGTTCGCGACCACCTCTGCGGGCATCTCTGCTGCTACGCCTTCTTCTCCTCCTCCCCCTCCCTTTCTGCCCCTCTCCGACGTCACGCGCATCATGCCGTCATGCTTTACCACCCCTATGACGGAGTGTGACACGCCAAATTTGGAGCAGATGTCCCTTATGGCCTGCAGGCCCCGGCCGCCGTCCGTAATTATCAGCATGCGCTCCTGGGACTCGGACGTCATCACCTCCTCGACGGACATGCCGCCCTCCCTGGCATGCACGGCGTCCGCGTTTATGGTGATTCCGACCCCGAGCGCGTCGGCAGTCTCCGATACGGCGCACGACAGGCCGCCGCCCCCCAAGTCCTTCATGGCGTGTATCGCGCCGGAGCTGCGGGCCTCCAGCACCGCCTCTATCAGCAGCTTTTCAACGAAAGGGTCGGGTATCTGGACTGCTGACCTGTCCTCAGTCTCCAGCGAGTCTGACGCGAACTGCGAGCCGCCGATGCCGTCGCGGCCCGTGGGGCCCCCGAGCAGCACGACCACGTCGCCCGGCTCGGCGTGGTTTCTCACCAGCCTGTCCCTCTTGCCAAACCCGATTGCCGCAACGTCGACCATGGCGTATCCGGCATACGAGTCGTCAAACTCCAGCTCGCCGCCGACCGTGGGGATTCCAATGCAGTTTCCATAGTCCGCGATCCCGGTCACGGCGTTCTTGAAGAGCCACAGCGCCTTGGGATCCGTGCGGGGGTTGCCAAAGCGCAGCCCGTCCAGTATGGCGACTGGCCGGGTGCCGGCCGAGAGTATGTCGCGTATCACCCCGCCCACGCCGGTGGCGGCCCCGCCGTACGGCTCTACTGCCGACGGGTGGTTGTGGCTCTCTATGTGGGCCGTTACGACGTAGCCGTCCCCCACGTCAAGCACGCCGGAGTCGTACCCCTTCTCCGAGATGACCAGCGGCCCGTCGGTGGGAAGTATGCGCAGGTGCCTCTTGGAGGACTTGTACGAGCAGTGCTCCGACCACTCGGCGGCCACTATGTGGAGCTCCGCCGGGCGCGGTATGCGGCCCAGCCGGGACGTCAGATAGTCCAGCTCGGATGGCTCGAGGCTCAATTCGGAAACACGCCCTCCGGCAGGGTTGCAAACGTGACGGTACCGGCGGCTGCGGCGGCGCAGCCGGCAGTGGCGGCCTGGATGTACCTCATTGCGATCTTGCCTCCTCCTCTTTCTCTTCTATCCCTCTTCCTGCTGCGCCGGCGTATCCGGCGTGACTGACCTGCTGCGCCGGCATACAACTGGCAAGCGACTCGAATATCATGCGCGCGGGCCCGCAGTCCACGGGGTTCGTCTCGTATTCGGCCGCCCGCTCCGGATGCGGCATCATCCCCACCACGTTGCCGCCGTCGTTGCATATGCCCGCTATCCCGTCCACGGAGCCGTTTACGCGGCCGTCGGCATACCGGAACACGACGCGGCCGCTCCTCTGCAGGTCCCTTGCGGTGTCCTCGTCCGCGTAATACCGGCCTTCGCCGTTTGCAATCGGTATCGGGACCCGCTGGCCCGCGTGCATCATCGACGTGAACGGGGTCGACGCATTCTCCACAACCAGGTCGGTCCACTGGCACATGAACCCGAGCGACTCGTTTACCAAGAGGGCCCCGGGCAGGATACCCGACTCTGTCAAAACCTGAAAGCCGTTGCACACGCCCAGCACGGGGGTGCCTTCTGATGCCAGCCTCCGGACGTCGGACATTACTGGGCTGTGCGCCGCAATTGCCCCCGCGCGCAGGCGGTCGCCGTACGAGAATCCGCCGGGCAGCACCACGGCATCCGTTCCGGCAGGCACGGGCTTTGTGTGCCAGACGTACTGCACGTCGAACCCGAACACGTCGCGCAGTACGTGATGCATGTCGCGATCGCAGTTGCTGCCAGGGAATACCACGATTCCGACCTTCACGAGTCGCGAACGTCAGAGTCGTATTTATTCTGTCGCAGGCGCGGGCGGCGGATTGCCGCAAAAGAAACAGCGGCCCGGCCTACTACTACTCCGGGCGGGGTTCGGCCGTTATGTCCACGGAGCTGACAATCGGGTTGTACAGGTGCAGCGCGTCGCACACCCTGCGGACGTCGCGTACGGCAGACTCGGCATCCTGGGAGTCGACTGTCATGCGCAGCATTTTCGCGGTCTTGATTTCCGATATGCGGCAGCCGCTGTTTTTGTTCTCGCGGCTCCCGTTATCGTGTGCGCCGTCCCCGCTGGATTCGTCCCGCCCCTCCTTTAGCACCAAATCCCGGAGTATGGTCTCGCCCTCCGGGTCGCTGAGTCCCGGCTTGTTCTCGATTACGACCGTAACGGTGAATCTCTGCATGGCGCGGCGCGGAACCCGTCTATTATCTACCTATCGAGTCGGCGCGAGGCGGGGGGTTTTGCACTCGAGGCCGGCGGCAGTACGACGGCGATCCGTCGCCGAAATCCAGAGGAACACTGCCGCGCCCGGGGCCCCTCCGCGCGGAACAGGGCAAGGGCGCCGCGCAGGCATGATGCATGACGGCATGCGGGAACTGCCCGCCGGCACGCCCACCTAGTTGGAATTTATACGGGCACCGCGCCCCCACGGCAATGGCAAGGAACAGGTCAAGGTACTGGAAGCTCGAGCCAGGCGAGATGTCAGATCTCAAGTATGACGAGTCCAAGCTGCTCAACTGGGAGATCAAGTGCGTGAGGCAGCCGGAGGACGAGGCCAGGTTCATCGGCGTCTTCATGTACAAAAACGGGACCCCGTACGACTATGAGTCCATAAAGGGGGTCTGCTACTACCACAACAACATAGGGAGGGACGAGCTGCAGTCCATCACGTCGTTCCTGCAAAAGAGGTTCGGCGGCAAGCCCATGGAGAAGAGCGAGAGGATAATCATGTCGGGCTCAGACGAGATATACGCGCCGTCAGAAATTGGACGGCTGGCGTCTGACATGGAGTCGGAGTTCAACGCAAAGGCAGTCATATCGCTTGAGTTTGAGGGGCCCAGCCAGGAAGAGCTGAAGGACGCGGGGCTGCCGGAGGCAAAGCTGCTGCCCATCCCCACATAATCATTATTACTCTGGTGCGGATGTATAGTCACGATCATGTCAGGCCTTGAGGGGTTCGGGGAGCACGCGGAGGAGCTGCGCAAGCGCGCCGTCCGCGCCGTGCTGGCAGTGGCTGTAATCACGGCGTTCATACTGACGTTTCACATCGAGCCGTACCAGGTGGCCGTCGGCGCGGACGGCGGCGCGATAACCCTGTACTATCCCTCGCCGCAGCCGCTTGACAACATCGCGGCCCAGATCACCTGGCACCTGAGGGACGCCCTGGTCCCCGACTCGGTCCAGCTCATACAGACTGCCCCGGGCGAGGCGTTCTTTGCCCAGATATACATAGCGGCGCTCGTCGGGGTCGCGGCCGCCATGCCCTTCATAGTGCGCGAGGCTGCCGCGTTCATAAGGCCCGCCCTGGAGGAGAGGGAGATACACGTCAGCAGGGCGATATCGCTTCCCGCAATAGGGCTGTTTGCGTCAGGCTGCGTGTTCTCGTACTATATGGTGGTGCCGTACATACTTGACTTTCTGTACAGGTACGGCGAGTCGGCCGGGCTGGTCACGTTCTTGAACGTGATAGACTTTGTGACGTTCGTGCTGCAGTTCCTGCTCGCCTTTGGCATATCGTTCCAGCTCCCGCTTGCAATGTACGCGGCCACGATGTCCGGGATGGTCTCGCCGGACTTTTGGAAGCGCAACGCTAGGTATGCCATAGTGGCCATCGTCGTGTTCGGGGCCGTAATCACGCCGGACGGCAGCGGCGTTACGATGTGGTTTATCGCGGCCCCGATGATAGCGCTGTACGCGGCAGGAACCGCGTTTATCATGCGCAGGGCAAGGGCGCAGAGCGCCAGCCCCGACGCGGCGGTATGACCGCGGCGCGCGCGGCGTCCGGCGGGATGCAAACCCCCGCGCCCGATCTGGCCTGCCTGCCCCGGCCGCGCCCGCACACAGGCACAACCCACCGGGCCCAAAAATCGAACACTTAAATCCAAAAACTGCCAATGTATGGCATGTCAGTACTGCCAGGCCTCGCCGGATTCATAGCGGGACAGGAGTGGATAATACTGGTCATCGTCGTGGTGGTGCTCATCTTTGGGGCAAAAAAGATACCGGAGCTTGCAAAGACGATGGGCAGGGCCAAGGGCGAGTTTGAAAAGGGCAAGATAGAGGGCGAAAAGGAGCTAAACGATTTCAAGGACAAAGAGCAGCAAAAGCAATAGCCCTGCTGCCGGCGTCACCATGTTACTCTGCTGTTACCGCTCCAGTATCGAGTAGCCCTAGTCGGCCGTACAACGATCGTTGACGGCGTCCACCATCAAGCGCGGCATCAAATCAAGCGGAAAATTAGATCTGCACGGATCCCCAAAAGGACGACGCGGCAGGGCATCCACTGACCGGGGGGGAATGCAGGGATCATGCGCCGTCGCTGCTGCTGCTGCTGCTACTGCTGCTACCATCACTGCCGCCCTCCTCTTCCTCCGCGGCCTGCGCAAGTTCGGCCATTATCTGCGCAAAGGACTCCCTGAGCGAGTCGCTGTTGCTGCTGCCTCCCAGCCACGAGGGCATGCCGAGTCGGCCCGTCCTCAGGTCGACCGTGGTGGTGACTACGGTGCGGGGCTTTGAAGTGTGCGCGGCCGTTGCGCCCGGTTCGGGCTCTGCGTACCCTGCCGCGCCTGCAAGCTCGTGTACGATGTGCGAGCCCTTGACGTCGCCCCCGATCACAAACGTCTCGTGCCTGTACGGCGGCGTCGCCACGTGCTTTGCCATTATCACCAGCTCGCGCCCGTCCAGCACGACGTGCTCCTCGGCAACTGAGGTGTCGCCCCGGACCGACATTACGCGGACCGACGGATAGTGGTGCGGTATCAGGTTCTGGTACGATCCCGGGCTGCAGACAGCCTCGTACGTGGACTCGAGCCCGGCATTTGCAACGGTGGTCAGCGAGAACCGCGGCATGCCGTCACACCCGCGGCGGCGCCCCCCACCGGGCATACAGCTCGTGCTCTATCCCGAACTGGTCCAGGCACTTGCCGACCGTGTGGTCCACCATGTCCTGAATGGTGCCGGGCTTGGTGTAGAACTCCGTGACGGGCGGGAGTATCACGACCCCGAGCCGCGCCAGCTTCAGCAGGTTCTCAAGGTGGATGGCCGAGAGGGGCGCCTCCCTTGCAACCAGTATCAGCTTCCGGCACTCCTTTATCGTGACGCCGGCCGCCCTTGCAATCAGGGTGTCGTCATACCCGTGCGCGACTGCAGACGCGGTCTTCATGCTGCACGGGGCCACTATCATGCCGTCTGTGATGTGCGTCCCGCTTGATATTGCAGACGCCATGTTGGCGTCATCGGACGTGGCGGTGGCAAGGGCCTTTACCTCGGACACCGAATAGTCGGTCTCCATCGAGACGCACTTGGAGGCCCACTCGGACATTACGAGGTGCGTCTCAACCCCGAGATCCCTGAGCACCTCCAGCAGCCTGATTCCGTATATGGCCCCCGTGCTTCCGGTCATGCCGACTGCAAGCCTACGGGGTCGCATGCCACCCATGGGTATGATAGGGGCATATGCTATTTTAGGCATTGCAAGCGGCCGCGCGGCCGCTCACCGGGGGACTATGCGCCCCGAGCCGGCAATGCGGATGGGCGTGGCCTCCGGCCTGAGTATGACTGCCGTGTCGCCATGGTGGTACGTGACCGGCTTTGCAAGGCTCAGGGAGATCCTGCAGGGGCCTTGGTGGTCGTGGCCGCCGTTGCCGTTGCCGCCGTTTCCGCCGTCGCACGAGACGCCCGAGACTGTCGCGGCCCTTGCCTGCAGTCCCACCGACACTATGCACCCCTGCTTCTCGGACAGCCCGGCCTTGTAGAACCGGTTCGGCGTATAGTCCAGCGTCATATCCGTAGAGTCGACTAGCGCGTCGTTGCCGGCCTCTGACAGGACGTCGCCGCGCCGCACATCCTCGGGCTTTGGGCCCTTTACCGCCAGCCCCACGCGCGCAGGGCATGACGCCGTGCCGACGGGATCGTCGTGCATCTGTATGGACTTTACCAGCGCCTCGGAGCCGGACGGATGCAGCGTAAGCGTGTCATACTGGCTTATGGAGCCGGACGTCACCCTGCCGAGTATCACCGCCCCCACCCCCTTTACGTCAAACGAGTGGTCTATTGCAACCTCGGCGGGCCGCCCGCCCGCCTCATCCGCGCCGGCACGAGGGTCCCCGGCCAGGGGAGGCAGCGCGTCGACCGCCTGCGCCAGCCCCGACGCGTCCACCCTGCTGTAGTTCTCGACTACCGTCCCCTTTATCATGGAGTCCAGCCTGCCCTCGTCGACCTCGTACGTGTGGCACAGTATGCCGTCCCGCCTGCCCAGCGTGTCCAGCGCGACGATCTGTTCCCCAGTAAAGCGATCCAGCGCGTCGACATGGAATATCACGTATTCGGACATTGAGACGGCCTGGAACAGGGGAGTAATCTTCTCTGGAAACCCCGTCGCCACCACCCACGTCCTTACCACATCGCGCGCCTTTTTGTCATGTATGGTGATGTCAGAGGACGTGCCCGCCCTGCCAAACTCTGCCGCGGTCTCCTTGCGGCCCAGGACGCAAAAGTTGATCGACGCCGGCCCCGCCCGCTTGCCAGAATCCATGCAGGGCGGGTACGCGGTGCCCTTAAGAGTCAGCCGGTCGTCACGGGAACGACTGCAGTGCGCCGGCATAGCTTGCAAACCTGTGGTTTGCGGGGCGCAGCAGCTTCTGCCGGTACTTGGAGGCCGTGACCGGCGTCCCCTTTTTGCGGCCGCGCGCCGAGCCGCGGGAAACTGCGCCGCGCAGGCCCAGCGGCCCGACGCCGCCGGGGAAGAACTCTTCGGATTCGGCCTCAAGAAGGACGTCGTCGGAGGGGGCGTAGCAGTTTACCAGCCTGCCGCGTACGGTGTGGTCTATCGCGCGGCGCGCCGCCGCGTCATCCTGCACGTCAGCGGGTAGGGACGAGCCGAAGAGGTGCACGCCCTCTATGATTCCGCGCGAGAAGGGGCGCAGGCCGGCAGCAGAGGCAGGCGCGGCGGAGGGCCCCCCCAGCGAGCCGTAGGCCAAATACATCATGGTGTGGAATATCACTTCTGAGCCAAGCGAGTGCCCGAGGAGCCGCACCCTCGTGCCCAGGTTTGCCCGGTCCCGCTTGAAGTCCGTTACAAACCGGGCAAGGTGCCTGCCGTTTGCCCTTGCGATCCGCCTGCCGGCCTCGAGCGCCCTGCGCTGGTGCCTCCTGACGTGCGCTCCCAGTGTGTTTGAGTCGTAGCTGAACCCCACCACGTGCGGCAGCTGCTGGCCCCTCCGGGTGCCTCCGTCGCCGCCGCCCCCGCGGCGCAGCCGGGCGAGCATGTCCCTTGCAATCACCGCCTTCTCCAGAGCGCCCCGGTCGTCGTTGCGAAGCCCGTGCACCATTATGGCAAGCTCGGGCGAGCCGCGTGCCACATACTCAAAGTAGCGGCGCGGGTACAGCCGGTACGTCACGCCCGGGCGCAGGGCCCTGCCGTCGACCAGGTTGTAACTGCCGCGCGTGGTGATTCGCGGAATGCGGTGCGCGCGCACGGCATTTTGCGGGGGTCCGTGGCCACGAGTCATTGTGGCTCGCGTGAGTGGCCGCCGTCCTTGCCGTTGCTGCTCACCCCGGAACCGGCGGCGGGGTCGGCTGCAGAATCATCATCAAAGCGCCCAAGCTGCCCCTTGTGCCTTTTTATCTCGTCGTCCTCGACGCGCGCAAAGAGGGGGGAGACTGTGCCAATGCGGTGGCCCGGCTTTATGAGTATGTCCGACGCGGAGTCCCACGCGGAGTCCTCGGGACTGCCGTCCAGCCCGAGCTGGCCCCATATGCGCGTGGACGACTCTGGGAGGAACGGGCACACCGCCACTGCAAGCGACCTCACAGCGTTGAGTGACAGGTACATGCACGTCTGGGCGGACTGCCTGCTGCCTGCTGCTGCCGCGGCTGCCGCATCTGTCCCCGAGTCCGCCGCCCCCTCGGGCCCCTGCTTGGGGACGGACTTCCACGGCTCCTTGTGCTGAAAGTACTGGTTGAAGTGGGATGAGAACGCCATTATCGTCTTGAGCGCCCTGTCAAGGTGGTTCTGGTCCATCAGCACCCGGGTCTCGGCCGCAAGCCCGGCGATCCTGGACGCGGCCTCCTCGTCCAGGTTATCAAACGGGCCGGGCTCCGGCACCACACCGCCAAACTTCTTGGCGGTGAACCCGAGCGCCCTGTTGACCAGGTTGCCCAGGTTTCCAATAAGCTCGGCGTTTATCCGGGATGCAAACTCGTCCCAGTCAAAGTTCAGGTCGTCCTGCGAGTACGGGTTTATGGCCACCAGATAGTACCGGAGATAGTCGGCAGGGTAATGCTGGAGAAACTCGCGCAGCCCTATGTACCAGTTGCGGCTCTTTGAGATCTTTTTTGACTGCAGCGTCAGGTGTCCGCGCGTCGGGACATAGTCGGGCAGCTTGAACTCGGAGCTTATGCCCAGCCTCATAGCCGGAAGGAACAGGTAGTGGTGGTATACGATGTCCTTGCCGATAAAGTGGTAAATGTCGGCCGAGTTCCAGAACTCTTTTCCATCCATCCCCCTCGACTCGAGAAACTCCATCGCGGACGATATGTACGCAAGGTGGTTGTCAAACCAGCCGTAAAAGACCCGGGGGGCCGCGCCGTCGTTGTCGGTACGCCGCGGCGGCACCGGCACCCCCCACGGTATGTCGCGGGTGATGTCCCAATCCGAGAGGCCAGAGGTTATCCAGTTCTGCACGTACCGCTTGACGTCGGTCTGGAGGTTCTCGTTGCCCTCAAGCCAAGAGGAGAGCTCGCCGGCAAAGCTGCTCAGGCGGAAGAACGCGTGGGTGGAGCGCCTCTTTGTCGGGGCGGCCCCGCATATGGAGCACTTTGGGTCGGATATCTCCTCCGGGACGCGGCCGCAGGCCTCGCAGAGGTCGGAATACTGGTCGGGCGCCCCGCAGTGGGGGCACGTGCCCCTGACGTAGCGGTCCGGCAGGAACTTTGAGTCGTATTCGCAGTAAAACTGCACCACGTCCTGCTCGAATATGTGCCCGGCCTCGTCGAGCTTTGCGAACACGTCCTGGACGAACGCCACGTTGCGCTCCGAGCTGGTCTGCGAAAAGCAGTCAAACCGGATGCCGAACGCCTCAAAGTCCTCCCTGTCCCTCCTGTTCCACCCGGCCACGTATTCCTGCGGCGTCACGCCCTCCTTTTCGGACTGTATCAGGATGGGCGTGCCAAAGTCGTCGGACGCGCAGACATAGTACGCCTCCGTTCCCGCCATCCTCAGGTAGCGGCACGTGACATCGGCCGGAAGGTACGTGGACGCGACGTGCCCCAGGTGTATCTCGCCGTTCGCGTACGGGAGGGCGCTCGTGATTACGGCCCTGCGGCGCGGCGCACTGGGTGCGGACTGCCCGCGTCCGGGCCCCGGCGTACTGTCTGTCATCGATTCCATGCACTGGATGTGCGGCACATCGGTTAAAAGCCTACCAACTCTCCGCGTACTCGGACTGCTCCTTGGTGAGCCTGTCTATCCGGACTCCCATGGCGCCGAGCGCGTCGACGGCCACCTGCCTGTCTATCGACTCGGGCACGTTGAGTATCTCGTTTTTCATGTTTTGGTAGTTCTCCAGTATGTGCATTATAGAGCTCAGCTGGTTTGAGAACGACTGGGCCATCACCTCCGGCGGGTGCCCCTCTGCGGCGACCAGGTTTGCAAGGCGCCCCTTGCCAACGAGGTAGACCTTTTTGCCGTTCTTCAGGACACACTCATCAAGACTGGGCCTGACCTGGCGGACTGACCGGGAGCGGTTCAGCAGGTAGTCGCTGTCAATCTCCACGTCAAAGTGCCCCACGTTTCCCATTACGGCGGAGTCCGGCATCCGGTCTATGTGCTCCTTTGTGATAACGTCGCGCATGCCCGTGCAGGTTATGAACACCTGGCCCGTCCTGCACGCCTTTGACATGGGCTCGACGTCAAACCCGTCCATGAACGCCTCGAGTGCCCTTACCGGGTCGACCTCAGTCACCACCACGCGCGATCCCATGCCGCGGCACCTGGCGGCCACCCCCTTGCCGACCCAGCCGTATCCGGCGACCACGACGCGCTTGGAGGCCATCAGCAGGTTCATGGCCCGCAGGTAGCCGTCTATGGTCGACTGCCCCGTCCCGTAACGGTTGTCAAAGAGGTGCTTTGTATGGGCCTCGTTTACCAGTATCACGGGATAGCGCAGCTTGCCCTGCCTCTGCACGGCGCGTATGCGGTTGACGCCAGCGGTGGTCTCCTCCGTGGCCCCCTTTATGTCAAGTTTGGCAAAGCGCGGATCAAAGTGCGCCATTATGTTCATGTCGGCCCCGTCGTCCACCAGTATGGAGGGCTTGTGCCCCAGCACCTTTGAGATGCACCAGTCGTACTCCTTCTGGGTCTCGGTGCTCCACGCGTAGGTGTGCACCCCCTGCGACGCCAAAAACGTGGCTATGTCGTCCTGGGTGGTGAGCGGGTTGCCCCCGCAGCAGGCCACCTCGGCCCCCAGGCCCTTTAGGCCCATCAGCAGGACGGAGGTCTCCTTTGTGATGTGCAGGCACAGCCCGACCGTGACCCCGCGGAGGGGCTTGCCGTTGCCCCTCTTCTTGAGGCGCGATATTGTATTGTCAAGTATCTTCATGTGCGATTTGGCCCACTCGTACGAGGTCTTGCCCTGCCGCTCAAGCCTAGCGCCGCCCTTTACCTTGCTCAATGCTGGGCACGCCGACGCATGCTATAAAATCCTATACGGCGCAGCGCCGCAGCCGTCACTTTGGGGGGGGTCAGGTGAAGCTGCCGGGCGGCGGCAGAATCTGGGAAGCGCCGGGATTTTTTTACGGGGTTTCAGATTATCCTGTTCCTACTGCTACCGCCATGCCAACCTTGACGTTCTGATGCGGATGTGCGCCGATCACAAGCCCCCCCCCCCTCCCTTCACTTGCATAGGCCAGTTTCACAACTGCCGGCCCGGGCAAACAGTCTAAATACGCGCCCTGCACGCGCACACCCATGGTATGGAGGAAGATCGCCCAGAAGGGAGACGTGCAACCGGGCAAGGGCAGGGCCTTTGCGGTGGACGACAAGCAGATTGCGCTCTTCAACCAGGACGGATACCACGCCATGGACGACCTGTGCGTGCACCAGGACGGCTCCATCGCGCCGGGCAAGCTCGAGGGGGACATTGTGGAGTGCCCGCTGCACTTTTGGCACTACAACATCAAGACCGGCGAGCTCAAGGACTACATGAAGGACATAAAGCTGCAGACGTACGCGGTGGACGTCAGGGACGACGGCATATACGTCGACGTGTAGGGCGCGCGGGCCCGAGTGACAAATGCCGGCGGATATCCCCGGTGCGATAACAGCAATAACAACAACAACATAACCTTTATTCTGATACAGGGCGCCCGACGTCACGTTGGGCGCGGACGTCGCATCGGAAATCACGGGGCAGGACTATGGCCGCATAGCGGGCCGCATACGCGACTACATCCGGCAGCAGATCTCAGAGGCGCGCGCAGACGGGCTCGTGCTGGGCCTCAGCGGGGGGATCGACTCCGCGGTGCTGGCGTACCTGTGCAGGACCGACGGGCTGCTTGAAAAGACCCTCGCCATAATGATGCCGGACACGACGGTAACCCCAGAGTCGGAGACCGCAGACGCCCAGAGGATAATATCGATACTGGGCATGCAGTACAAGCTGGTGGACATCGCGCCCATACTGCGCGAGTACTGCATGTACCTGGAGCCCAACGCGGGTGCCAGGGCCAACCTCGCCGCAAGGGTCAGGTCAAACATACTGTACTATTACGCAAACGCAAAGAACCTGCTCGTCCTGGGCTCAAGCGACAGGAGCGAGCACCTGATCGGATACTTTACCAAGTACGGCGACGGCGCGTCGGACGTGGCCCCGATAGTCTCGCTTTACAAGACGCAGGTAAGGGGGCTGGCAAGGCACCTGGGCGTGCCGGACTCCATAATAGGGAAGAAGAGCAGCCCGTTCCTGAGAAAGGGGGACGAGGCCGAGGCGGAGATCGGCGCCACCTACGAGGAGATCGACTCCGTGCTGTGGTGCGCCATTGAGAAGGGAATGCCCGCGGAGGCGGCCGCGGAGGCGGCCCGGGTCGACGCCGCAAGGGCACAGGACATACTGGGAATGAATCGCTCAAGCAGGCACAAGAGGGAGCCGCCGGCCAGGGAGGACCTCGGGCAGGCGTACGACGCCCGGTGAGGAGGAGGAGGAGAGGGCAGAGACATGACGACAGACGGCGGCAACGGCGCGGGCAGCATCGCGATACGCGACACGCTCTCCGGGAAGAGGTCAAGCCCGTCAGGGCAGGGCTCCGACACCGTGTCGATATACCTGTGCGGCGTGACGGTATACGACGACGCGCACATAGGCCACGCAAGGACCATCATAACGTTTGACGTTCTGAGGCGCCACCTAGAGTACAGGGGGATACGGGCCACCATGGTGCAGAACTTTACGGACGTCGACGACAAGATAATAGCGCGGGCGCGAGACGAGGGGGTGCAGGCCTCGGAGCTTGGCGAGAGGTACATCAAGAGGTACCACGAGGAGTTTGAGAGGCTGAACGTGCTCAGGGCCGACTCGTACCCGAGGGCCACGGAGCACATACAGGACATCATCGGGTTCATCACAAACCTGATCGAAAAGGGCGCGGCATACGTGGCAAAAAACGGCGTCTACTTTGCAGTATCGGAGTTTGCGCAGTACGGCAAGCTCTCCGGAAAAAAGACCGACCAGCTGAGGTCCGGCGCCCGCATCGAGATAGACGAGGCAAAGCGCGATCCGCTTGACTTTGCCCTGTGGAAGTTTGACGCGGGAGATCCGTCGTGGGACAGCCCGTGGGGGGCGGGGCGCCCCGGCTGGCACATAGAGTGCTCCGCGATGAGCACGAAATACCTGGGCGACTGCATAGACGTACACGGAGGGGGGCGCGACCTGATATTCCCCCACCACGAGAACGAGATAGCCCAGTCCGAGACCCGGACGGGCCGCATGTTTGCCAGGATATGGATGCACGTGGGAATGGTGACGATCGGCGGCGAGAAGATGTCAAAGTCGCTTGGCAACATCAGGTCGGTGGGGCGCGCGCTGGAGGACTGGGGCCCAAACGTGATCAGGCTGTTCTGCCTGTCGGGCCACTACTCAAAGCCGGTGGACTATTCTGATGAGAACCTGCGCGAGAGCCTTGCAAGGTGGCGCCAGATAGAGGCGTGCCACTACGAGCTGATGCACGCGACGAGGGGCGCGGGCGGCGGGGGCGGGGGCGGCCCCGGGGACGCGGGCGCCGCAGGCAGGCTGGCCGACGCGGTGGTCAGGTTTGACGCCGCGCTGGACGACGACCTCAACACGCACCTGGCCGTCTCGGCGCTAATGGACGTGGTGTCCGACGCAAACGCCCTGGCCGCGGGCGGCGCGCTGGACCCGGGGTGGGCGGCCGACGCGGGGGCGGAGCTCTCAAGGATGTCCCGGACCCTCGGCCTGAGGGTGCCCGACATGGATCCCGCCGAGGCCGCCGCAGTCGACTCCGAGGTGGAGGCGCGCAACGGCCTGAGAAGGCAGGGCCGGTACGAGGAGGCCGACGCGGCAAGGGACAGGCTCAGGGAGCTGCACGTGGAGCTTTTTGATCGCAGGGACAAGACGGTGTGGGTCAAGCGGGAAAAGATAGGGGCAGACGCCAAAAACTAGCTCACGGCGCATTTGCCTGACGGAAAACAGTCGCACTATGGCGCAGGCGCACAACGCAGCGACGGCGAGTTTAAACCGGTGCAAGTTTGTACGACGCGGCGTGGTTTTTTCTGCCGGAAAAATAATTATATTGAGTAACTAGGGTTTTTGATTGCGTACATTAATTAGCGCGCCCTAATTAGCGCGCCCTAATTAGACTAGTCTAATTTTCAATCTGTTTATTATTCGGCACAGCCAAGTATTTCCATGAACGTATGGAACAAATTCTGGAATTGGTACGAGGACAAGATACTGGGAAGCGTGATAATAATCGCAGTGATACAGTTTATCCAGGTGCCCCACATGGTGTGGAACGCGGACATGATGCTTGAGGCCGGATACATCTCAAGGGTCCACCCCGTGCTCGACTGGCTGCTGTACGGAGTCGACCTGATCGAGATAGTCTCAATAGTCAACGTCGGAATGATCATGTACAGCCTCATAAAAAAGAAGAGGGGGGTGAAAAAGGACGCGGAGCGCCAGCTCCGCGGGACGGCCGGCTAGGACCGGCCCCTGCGCCGCGCCGGTCCGGGCTCAGCTCTGGCCGAGTCCAAGCGGCACCATCATGCTTCCAAACGACTCGTTTATCCGGAAGTGGTACTCTTTTGACTCGTCATACAGGAACTGCGAGCCGCCGTACCCGACGTTGGGGCCGAACAGCATGTTAAACTCCCTTGCGTCCCCGGGGTTCAGCACTATCTGCCCGCTTGTAAAGTCGGTTCCCGCATACCTGAACGCGGCGGAGCCGTCCCAGACGTCGTAGCTGCACAGGGACGGACTCGTGCAGTCAAGCGCCTTTATCTCGTCGCTCGTGTTCTCTGCAAGCATCCGTATGGAGAGCAGGGCCTGGCCCGACGGGCTTATCTCAAAGCTGTTCCCCTCGCTTCCCATCCCGAACCAGTAGTAGTTTATCGGGCCCACGGAGAACAGCTCCGCGTTGGTTCTATAGTCGTGCAGCAGGATGGCCTGCTTGACGGGCTTTTCGCAGTCGATCCTCTTGTACGCCTTTGTTATCTTGGCGCATTCTGCAAGCTGGGCCTCGAGCTCGGCCAGTACCGGGTCGGCAGCGCCGGCCTCTGCCGCGTTTCCGGATTCCGCGGGGACGGACACGGTAATCAGCCCAGTCCCTACCAGATACTGTATCCCGTTTAGGAAGTCGTCGTCGGAGATCAGATCGTCGGCCCACCACGCGGCGTTGTTCTTTACCCATTCGGGGACGCCCTCCTCCTGCGCGCCGGCCGCGTCACCCGGGCCGCCGCCTGGCGCGGGGTCGTCGGGCACGGTTATGATTCCAGACGATATCAGGTACGCGATTCCTGCAAGAAATTCGGCCTCCGATATCTGTCCCTCCGACCACCATGCGGCGTTGTTCTTTATCCACGGCGGGACCTCCGCAAATGCGGGGGCGGCTGACGCGGATACCAGCGATGCAAGAAGCGTAGCAGAAAGGACCAGTATGGTCGTCTTTGCCTTCATTATATGCAGTAGCGGTTCAAACCATATAAAATATGCCGGGAAATTTTTTATCAGATATAAGCGGGTTGCACGCACCGGGCGGCCCCGTGTGGCGGATCGCGGCGCGCGGAGGCGCATTGGGCACCGGGGGGACGGGCGGACACCACTGCGCGCGAAGACGGCAGACGCAGACAAGGCCGGACCACGATGCTGCACAGCCCCGCTGGGCGCGTGCGTTTTTGCATAAGAGAGCCAATGATGGGATCCGAACCCACGACCTTTCGCTTACAAGGCGAATGCTCTAACCAGGCTGAGCTACATTGGCACGGCATGCGGCGGCGGCGTTTAAATTTAAAATGTTGCGAATCGCCGCGGACGTCGTTAGTGCAGGGGTGCGCAAAGCGCGCCGCCAGACGAAGTGGCGCGGACAGTCGGCGAGCGGAAGCACGGATAGTCGGCGCCCATTTCCCTTTTCCTCCTCCCCCCTTCACCCTTCCCCCGCATGCAACCGGGAAAGCTGTGTTTGTATCCTCGGCCCCCGCGCGATGCCCGCATACGCGCAGCGGCGGCAATCTCGGCGGTGGCGGCGGTGGCGGCAAAGCACTTGCTTTATAATCATGCAGGGGATACCTCGCTCATGCGCTATATCTCGCCCGTCAAGGCCAAGGTTCTCGCGATGCTCTTCTATGGGACGGGGACGATAGGGATTGCAGTCGGGCTCGGGCTCGCGCCGCCGCAGGTGACAATGATAATCACGCTTATGGCGGTAATCAACATCGGCCTGGGCGCGTTCTTTACATACATAATGCTGACGCAGGAGGAGAGGTCACCGGACAAGCGCAAGCGCAAAAAAAGGCGGGAAAGCGGCAGGGACGAACCGGGCGGCAAAAAATAGGCCGCGGCTGCAGCCCACGGGGCCGTGCAACAGCCGTGGGACATCCGGGGCCTGGGCCGTGTGTACGGATGTTTATGAGTGCGGAATTTTGTTTCCTAATTCACCCATGCACGCCTGTCGGGCCACCGCGGATTGCGGCATGCATGCGGGTGCAGCTGGGGGACGGGATTCGGCGATCACAGCGCTTAAGTAACAGCAGTATGATCATCTCATCGAACACTA
>JAJEHG010000027.1 GCA_022823825.1 Nitrosopumilaceae archaeon
TGCCTCTTCCTGTCGTCCTTCCTGCTTCTTTTGGAAGCCATTGGCGTGGCGGCTACAATATGATCAATAAGCTTTGCCACCGGGGCGCGTCATGATCTTTAAGCTTTTCGTGACTTTTGCGGGGAAAGTTGGACAGCGCCACATAGATACTTACCGGACAACTCACAGAGAACCCTTCGACCTTAATGCAAATATAGCACTTCGGCCACCCTACGTTGGTAGCAGGGAGGATTGGGGTGCCAGCCGTGCCCCGTTCTGAAACCGGCTATACGCAGAGATCAGTAACTGCTGGGTAAATCTCCAGATGGGTGGTTCCCGCTTGGCGTGCGGAAATGAAATCACGCCGGGGCGGGTGGTTGCAAGGCTGGAACTGTTCGAAGGGACGGCTTCCAAGCCTGAGCCACCGAAAGGGACTAGGTCCGGGAGGGAGCAATCCTAAGGTGGAGCTTCCACGCTTCCCCGTCAACGTGGCGGATCTTGTACGCCTCGAGATGGGGCCGCCTGTCTGGACTGGAACCGGCAGGGCTGCTACCTTAATTAAAACCGCACGCGCAACGCGGCGCATGGATATGATACCTTCGGGCGGAGCGAATTCCCGCAGCTATGACGGGTTTCAGAACAGTCAGCTGCCGGCCGAGATGCGCCCGGCGTTTGGCGCGCTCCGGCAGTTCTGCATGTCGCTTGGCGGCAACGTGATAGAGGATGTCAGGCCCCACCGCGTCGTATTCTGCAAGTCCATGAACACTAGGTGGTTTGCGGACGCCAAACCTTCCGATGACGACCCCGGAACGGTCATAATCAAGATCCGCACCGGATGGCGGGATCCAATACGGACGGTTCGTATGGACCGGAGCGGCCCCACTCAGGAGATCAGGGACGCGATTGCAGCCGCGTACGACTCTGTGCGCTGACCGCGCGCCCGGCACCGGTCCTTGCATGCGCCGACGCCGTGCCGCGCCGCAGTCGCCCGTCATGGGTACCTCACGTCAAATGACTGGAACTCGCCGAGCGCCTCCTCGTTGCGGATCTCCACGTCTTCCACCCTGGCGTTTGCCGGCCCCGCATGCGCCCACTCTATGACGCGTCCGAGCGCCTCCTCGTCGCCCTCAAGCACGGCCTCTACGCGGCCGTCCTTGAGGTTCCTGACCCATCCAAGAACGCCGTTCTTCTTTGCCGTCACCTTGAGCGCCTGGCGGAAAAAGACGCCCTGCACGCGGCCCGTGACAAAGATCCGAACCCGGTGATCTGCCATTCTGTACGGCCGTACGGGCTGACCATTAATCAGTTTTGACATTGCGTTTGCGATGGGTGCGGCACAACGCGGTACTGGCCGCGCCGCCGACTGCCGCCACTGCTGCTGTGGCTTTTACCGCCTCTCCTTGATCCTGGCCCTTCCGGTCTTTCTTGCAGCAATGCTCCCGACCTTTGCCCCTGGGGGCGCGTCCCTGGATACGGTGGAGCTCTGCCCCACGTGCTGGTGCCTTCCGCCTCCGTGCGGGTGCACGTATGCGGCCTGGGCCACTCCGCGGACTATGGGGTACTTTTTGCCCTTTGACCTGAACTTTCGCCACTTGCCGCCGGCGCTCATGAACGGCCTCTCGCTCGCGCCGCCCCCTGCCAGCGTTCCGATCATGGCGCGGTTCTTTGGGTTCAGCGTGGTGAACTTGCCGGAGGGGAGCTTGACCGTCACGCCCTCGTCGCCATGGGAGAAGATTGTCGCGTTCGTGCCGGCCGACTTTACTATCGCGCCGCCGTCGCCGTAGTGCTTTTCTATGTTGCACACCACGGTGCCGTCCGGTATGTTCTGGACGCTGATCACGTTGCCGTCCGTAATGTCCGACTTTAGCCCGAACTGGACCATGGAGCCCACCTTGGTGCCCAGCACGGCCGGCACGAATGATACCGAGCCGTCGCCGAACCTTATCTTGGAGAGCGGCGCGTCTCGTCCGCGCTCGTGGACCAGGTCGATGACCCTGCCTTCCAGCTGGTCTCCGAGCTTGAACCTTGGATAGATTGCCCTTGCGCCCACCTTGCCGGTAAAGGAAGCCCTGAACTGGTTTCCTCCCCTGCCTCTTCTCCTTACAAGTGGCCTCTTACCCATTGTGATCGTGTCGGCCGAAAGACGGGATTTTAAGCTTTTGTTTATAATGCGTGGTGTGCAAATGACTGGCATGGTAGCAGAGGCAGAGGCGGCACCGCCACCGCCGCCAGCAGCCGAACCCGCGATGATAGTCTCGACGTATCCGGACAAGGCCGCAGCATCCGGGGCCGCAGCAGATCTCGTGGGGGCCGGACTTGCGGCCTGCGTGAACATATCTGAGATATCCTCGTTCTATTCGTGGGAGGGCAAGATGATGGAGGACGAGCGCGAGCACATCGCCATATTCAAGACCACGTCGGACAGAAAGGAGGAGCTAAAGGAGAGGATAGGCGCGACGCACCCGTACGACGTTCCGGAGATTGCAGAGATTGCCATATCTGACATCAACGGGCCGTACATGCGCTGGCTTGCCGCCTCGACCCGTTCCCCTACTGCCGCCACCACCACCACCGCCCCTGATGACGGCCGGGGCGGCGGCCCGTGACTGCAATCAGCTTCTGATACTCGCGCCCGCACCACGCGGTGCCGGGGAGTGATGGGAGAGGAAGTGAGAAGGGACGCCGCCGTTACTCTACCGCGTATCTTAGCAGCGCCACTATGCCGCCAAGCCCCGCCGCGCGCAGACCTATGTCCGTCGACGAGTCCACCCCGTACACGTCGGCCCCGGACTCCTCGGCCATGTTGAGAAGGTCCACCACCTTCTGCTCGTCACCGTACTGCTGCAGGGCCCCGTCGGCGAATATCAGCGAGTCTACTGCGCCCATCCTGGCCGCGGCGAGGGTCTCCTCGTACCCCATTGCATACCTTGGAACCTTCTTGTGCGCGTGCCCGATTATCCTGTCAAGTATGTCCGAGACTAGCGCCAGCTTGCTGCTTGAGATGGCCTCGCGCATGGCCTCCGACTTTGCAAATATGTGGATCCCGTCCTCGCCTCCGGAGTCTATCCCCTCCACCACCACTATCTCGTATGCGGGGCGCCCCCTCCTTGGCTGCCCGCCGCCGACGTAGTTTGCGAACCTCTTCTTCGTGTTTCCGGGGCCGAACAGTATCACGGTTCTGGACTCCTGCCCGCCTCCTCCGCGCGCCGCCTCCTCCGCAACGGCGTCTATGGCCGACGCAACCTGGCCGAAGAAGTCCTCCATGCTGTGGCTCGTCTTGTAGCGCTTGCCGCCCCTGCCCGAGTACATGTTGGGTGAGACGTCAAGGTGCGTGCCCCTTAGGAGCGCCACTCCGCAGTCGGCGGTGTCCATTGCGACCAGGATGAACGTCGAGTTGGCGCCCTTTCCGCCGCCGCTGCCGCCCCTGAGTATGCGGTGATCCGTCCTGGTCCACCCGCCCTTTCCGCCGCCTCCCGCCCTCTGGACCCTCTTTGAGATGACGATGGCGTCGCCGGCCGCTACCGTCATGGAGTGGTGCGTCCCGTGCGGGACAGAGTCGTTGTTTGACTCGTGCACGGTCCCGCCTATCCTCAGCCTCTCGATCGTGCCGTCAAGCGAGATCTTCTCCGTCGCTATGGTGACCGTGATCCTGACGCGCTCGCCGCGGTCGGGCCTCGAGTAATCCCTGTCGCGCTTTAGCACCCTGGTCGTGGAGCCAGTTATCATGTCGCCGCGCTTGATCACGCGGCGCAGCGCAAGCAGGTCGTCGGCGTCCTCCGCGACTGCGGACAGTGCAGACTCGTCCCTTTTCTTGATTATCATGGCTTGCGTCCCTGCTGACAGTGCCCATGTCTGATAATAACGGTATTGCGTAGGCATCGTGTCGGATGGCGCTGCATGGGCCCCGCCGCGTCGCCCTGCTATGACGTACCTGCCAGGCCTGCGGCCGCCTCCGCGTCGCCGCCTGCACCCGTCTTCTCCCTGAGGTAGTCCTTCAGCCAGTCCATGGTTATGACGCCCGACTCCGAGAGGTTGGCCAGGGAGTTTGATGACGCCTCCCCGGTGACCTTGCCGTTGAACCGCCTCAGCTGGCGCCACTTGAGGTCTGTGTTTCCGCTCTTTGATTTGTATATGATGCCCAGCACGTCCCTCGCGTTCACGAACGTTACGTCCCTGAGCTTTTTCAGCGTAACCTTGTCGGCCGCCTCCACGTATATCTCGCCGCTTGACTCGCCGCGCTCGGCAAATATCTCGTGATCGTCCAGATAGCTTCTCGGCGCGTACGACCTGCACGTGCTGAATATGACGAATTTTCTGAAACTCTCAAGCGACGCCGGCGTCTCTATCCGAACCAATTTGCAGAACTGGAAGCTGGCCCTTTTATCAAGCTTTTTTCAGGGTCACTCTGGCCCCGCTCCCCGCAGCCTGGCCTGCACGGCGCCACATGCCACGGTCCGCATCAGCTGCGGCGGCGGCAGATTCCTGCGTGCTTCTCCCTCCCCGCATTGAAAGGTTAATCAGTTCGCGCGCGGCAGGCACAGTGCAGGCGGTGACGAATCTATCCCTCTGATTCCCGGCCGACGGCCGCGGAAGGATGATGACGATCTTGAGTTCGGAGGCCTGCCATACTTTTAATGGGAGCGCGGCGGCCGCGCGGCCGTGAAGTCCCTTACGGAGCATCTCACCTTTGAGACCCCGACGCGCGTGGCGTTTGTAAACATCACGCCGCAGGTCGAGTCACTGGTCACAAAGAGCGGTGTGCAGGAGGGGCTCTGCCTTGTCAACGCCATGCATATCACCGCCAGCGTCTACATAAACGACAACGAGGACGGGCTGCTGGGAGACTATGAGAAGTGGCTCGAGGGGCTGGCCCCGCACGGGCCCGTGGAGCGGTACGCGCACAACTCCGGTACGGGGGAGGACAATACCGACGCGCACATGAAGCGCCAGGTCATGGGACGGGAGGTGGTGGTGGCGATCACCGGGAACAAGCTGGACTTTGGGCCGTGGGAACAGATCTTTTACGGGGAGTTTGACGGGAGGCGCAAAAAACGCGTGCTTGTCAAGATAATCGGGGAGTAGTCACCCAAAGTCCGCGTCGCGCTTTTGGCTCTGGGACTCGTTCTTTCTTGCAGAGGCCCTGAACTCGTCGTCGTGGTTCTGCGGCCCGTGCCCGCATTTCGTACACGCAATCTTGAATCCGTTCTCGCTCTTCTCGTACGTCTCGCAGCCGCAAAAGCACGCCATGAACGGGCGCCCCTCCGTATCGTTATATCTCTTGTTTTATGGTGCGCGTCGGCGACAGCAGCGGCGGCGACCTGCAAACGCCGCGGTTCTGGGATATGCGTTCCTCTCCACTGCGGGACAGACATGCATGCTCTTGCAAGATGCAGCGCGGCCGCGTCACGGCAGCAGGCCGGGCAGGCGTCAGTCGGCCTTTCCGTCTTCCCCGGCGTCGTCCCGGGACAGGCAGCACTCGCCCATCGGTATGGCGTTGTCGTGAGGGCACAGCCTGGGGTGGTCTAGCATCGTGCACAGCGCGTCGGTAAACTGCTTGTCCATGTGGTGCTCTATCCCGCACACCATCTCCTCGTTTATCTCGACCTTGAGGGCGTTGTGCATCAGGACCTCGAGCAGCCTGCTGTTTCTCATCATGCTGGCCCCTATCTTCTCGCCCTCGTCTGTCAGTCTCACCCCGGCCTTGTTGTAGTTCACAAGCCTTTTGGCGTTGAGCTTTTTGAGCATCTGTACCACGCTGGGCTGCTTTACGTGCAGCATGTCTGCAATTGACGTGATCTTCACATCCCCGCCGCGCTCCTTTATGTGCCAGATCGCCTTGAGGTACATCTCGACGTGCTCGGCCTCGGCGGTCCCCACGAAGAGGCGCTCCTCGCTGCCGTTCTCGTCGTCCCCGTCCCGCATGGGACGGGTGTATCCGCATCTTTTAATAAATATTCTAGGCTAGTACAAACCCTTGGAACCATCGTGCCGCTGTGGTCCGCGCGGCCCCCGTCAGCAACTCACTCCCCGCGCAGGATGAGCTTTGACATTGTGGTCTCTGCCGGTATCCCCTGCTCCACCGCGTACGCGATTGCCGCCATGTTGCGCACCTCGTAGGACGTGAGCTTTGTTATCCCTATTACGGTTGCAAAGCTGAACATCCTGGTAAACGCCCTTGCGGACGCGGCGTATATGGCCATCTCAAAGGCCCTCTCGAACTGGGCCACCGCGTCAAGGTCGTTGTCCGCGTCGGGCACCAGCACCTTGTACCTCGTCGCGGACAGCTCTGCAAACGCGTCGGACACGGTTCCGGCCGAGATCATCCTGCCCAGCAGCTCCCTTGAGATTAGCGGCGTGCTTGACACTATCAGATCCTCTATCTGCGCGTCGTCAAGCCCCCAGAGCTTGCCCCTTGCCACGCTGAGCAGGTTGTAAAAGTCCACGTCCATCCCGATGAGCCTGGTCGCGTCAAGCTCCCTGGTGCCCTGGATGGCGCTGCCCAGCTGCCTGTACAGAATCTTGTCAAAGTACGTGTCAAACATCTGGATGTTCTTCTTGTCGTTGTAAGCGGCCGCCGCCTTTGCTATGTCCTCGCCGAACTGCGCAGACCCGAGGCTTGCGACTGCCTCCTCCAGATCCTTTGCAACGAGCGCCTTTACCACCACGTCGCGCTGCTTTATCAGCTCCTCCGCGCGCAGGTTGAGGTGCCTCTCCAGCTCCTCCTGGCTCTTTCCGAGCACCTTGCCCTTTAGTATGATCTTCAGGTTGGTTATGATGAACTTCATATAGTATGCGTCAAGCAGGCGCGAGCTTCCCCCCGCCGTCCGCGCGATGGAGTGGTGCACCTCGGCCAGGTGGCCCCTCAGGGCCGACTCGATCCCCTGCGAGGTGTACGGTTTCTGCACGTCCGATACGGCGTCCGCGTACGTGGTGTTCTTTATCCTGGTCATCAGCTCGTCCAGATCCCTTGACTCCGCCAGTGTCTGAAAGTCAGAACGCGCCAAGAGCTTTCCCTTTTTGCTGTACGCCTTTACCGACGCGTATACGCTCTTGCCCATTTAGCGTGCGGCGACTCTGCAATGGATTTTAATGTTTGTAAGCGGTTGCTTTTCGCAGACTGCCTTTTTCACCGGGCGCCACTGTCGTCACCGTCACCCGTCCAGTCTTCCGCGCGTTCTGCGCCGCCCTTCTTCGCGCGCGACCCTGAGCCGCCGCCCGCTCCGTCGGGCGCCGACCCGGCCCCGGCCCCCGTACCGATCGTCTCATCAAGCAGCCCTATGGTGCCGTCGCGGTCGCCCTTTGAGAACCCCGCAAAGGCCGCCAGGAGCTCCCTGTGCATTGCCAGCGAGTAATCCTCTATGCGCCGCAGCTTGGAGAGCTCAAACGGCAGCAGGCTGTCTATCTTCCTTTCGCAGAACGCGTTCACGTACAGCCGAACCACATGTGATGCAAACAGCGGGCTTGCCTCCGAGAGCCGCTTTAGCATTGCGGCGTTCCCGTCCTCGCCGGAACCGGTTGCAAAGAACGTCTTTAGCATCCTTCTCTTCTGCTTCGTGTCGTGCACCAGTGACGCGGCGACCAGTACGCCCTCCCTGGTCAGCCTGTAGTACGGCACCCCCATCTCCTGCAGCGCCTTTGGCCCCCGCTTGAGCGGCATCCTGCCCTCCTCCTCCACTATACGCATGGGCAGGAGCACCTCGTCTAGGTCCCGGAATATCCCCGAGTAGACGTTCTTCCACACGCTGTTCTCCACGTCTGCCACCTGCCGGGCTATGCCCGTCCTCGTACGTCCCGTCGGGTTGGTCTGCACCGCCAGTATTGCTATGATGGCCCTCTGCCTCCTTGCCTCCCCCGTCAGGCGCCTGCTGCCGGTCTTGAACCTGCTGAATATGGACAGTCTGGCGTCCTTCATTGCACCACCTTGACACATCTTTCCATTTTTATGATACTATCCTGTTATACCCATATATAATAACTTACTTTTTGGGTGATATTTTAATATTCAACTCTTAAATAATTTCAATCTGTGGCAGGTTTAATGAATTCTAAGAACCACAAGTATGCTCTATTACTTGTGGCCGCAGTAGCCATTACGGCAACGGGCGCAATGTCACAAGCATATGCGCAGAGTGTCAACGATGGTATGGACGGATACGTAATGGGAACCAGTGGTATCTACACTGGAAACCCTAACGAATGTTGGTATGACGACGGCGAAGGAGGCATGCTGCCATGCATGGTAGACACAGGTGACATGGCATGGATGCTGACTGCAACCTCGATGGTACTCTTCATGTCCCCCGGCGTAGCGTTCTTTTATGGCGGTCTCGCCAGATCAAAGAACATCGTCAACGTACTGGGCATGACCCTCATGGTGATGGGTCTGATGTCCGTACAGTGGGTCCTATGGGGATACTCGCTGGCATTCGGCGGAATTGATTCGGACGCAAACCTGTTCATGGGCAACCTCGACTATGCAGGATTCAACATGGTCTCGGCCTGGGCGCCATTAGGCGAGCTCGGGCCCTGTCATGACACATGGTCGGCTGCCTACCAGATGAACGAGTTCAAGGAAGGCGAGTATTGCAGCCTGAGTTGGCCTGGCACAGTGCCACACCAGCTCTTTGCAATGTTCCAGGCGACCTTTGCAGTCATCACCCCGGTTCTGATTATCGGTGGTCTGATTGACAGAATCAAGTTCAGCGCGCTGGTCATATTCGTGCTTCTCTGGGGTACCTTCGTATACGACCCGATCGCACACTGGGTCTGGGGCGGAGGATACATCGGCGGAGGCTCGCTAGACCTCGATCCGGACCTATCGCCATCGTACGCTCTAGACTTTGCCGGTGGTACAGTAGTGCACATCTCTTCAGGATTCGCTGCATTGGCAGGAGCCATCGTCCTTGGCAGACGCCTCGGATATGGCAAGGTTCCAATGGAGCCACACAACATCCCGCTCATAGTACTGGGCGCCGGAATTCTGTGGTTCGGTTGGTTCGGCTTTAACGCAGGAAGCGAAGTGATGGTAGACGGCATTACGGTGAGCGCATGGACGGTAACCAATACCGCCACGGGCATGGCCGCCGTCACTTGGATGCTCATGTCATGGGCGCATACAGGAAAGCCAAGTGTCATCGGCGGGGCATCCGGAGTTGTGGCGGGACTGGTAGCTATCACGCCAGCCTCTGGTTGGGTAGGTCCAATGGCCGCGATAATCATCGGCATTGCCGCAGGCACTATCTGCTACGCAAGCATCGCGTTCAAGAACGCGCGCAAGTGGGACGACGCACTCGATGTATGGGGAGTACACGGGATGGGCGGTCTTACGGGTGCCATCTTGACCGGAACACTGGCAAGTCCGCACGTGTGGGATACCGGCGACGGTATCGGAGCATGGACCGGCACAGCCGAGGGCATGGAGCAGCAGGGAATCAGCATCATCGCCGCTGCAATGTCCATCGCCTATGCGTTTGGCGTGACGATAGTCATCCTAAAGATCATGGATGCTGTCTGGCCGGGAGGAATCAGGGTCACTCCGAAAGAGGAGGAGATCGGCCTTGATCTTGCACAGCACGGTGAAAGAGCATACACAAACGAGTAGAATTCCTCTCTCCTCTTTTTATTATTCTTCTTTGGCCTGATGCGTGCGCATGCATATCGGCACGATGATCACCGTGCGCCGTTCAGTCCTGTATGTGAGATGTTGGCCGCTGGTCTACTACATTTCCAACATTTTGTCGCTTGTGTAGAACCATTGCTATTCCCGTAGTCCTTGGTGCTTTCTGGAATACTGTCTATCGTCTCTTTGCGTATATCGAAATGACTTCGCCCGGTCATCAGTCTCTCTTCACCCATTTTGAGTCGTTTCGCTTTGCCTGAACTTTGACCTAATTTCCGCACAATAGATCTGTAATTTCTTTGGAATAAGGCTGGAGATTTACACAGATGGCTTGGGCTGTAATTATGTATATGTATAAATATTACTAGTCACATTAATTCTTGACATGGCGTCTAGAACAATGTATCTTGATGCTGCAGGCGATCCTGGTTGGCCACCTCCATTTGGAAAAAGCAAGGTAGAGTGGTACGTTTTAGCTGGGTTGGTCTTAGAATCTGAAAATGATCTGAAATTGTCTGAGAAAGTGGAGGATCTATTAGCTGAATATATTCCTGAAGCAGAACGTGAAAAATGGCCTGACAAACACTATGAAATTCACTACCACGATATAATTTTTGGCAAAAATATATTCTCATGCCTTGAGGATAAAAAACGAAAAGAATTATCTGACATAATATTTGAAATAATTACATCTGCTAACCCTTCCATATTTGCCACTGTTATCAACAAAACACAACTTAAGCGAGCTTATGGAGATTATGCATATCATCCTCGAATGCTGGCCATGCAATCTACAATCCATCGATTCTCCATGTATTTGAAACGTGAACAACATATAGGTTCTGTGGTAGTTGATGAAGAAGAATACAAAAAAGATAAAGAAATACGTCACCTAATTCATGGCTTGAAAAGATATGGCGCAGCTATAAGAGGATTCAATTATCAACCTTGGTACGAGGACAAACTGGAAAGGATACTGAATGCTGTCAACATGTCACCCTCTGAAATGAGCACTGGTATTCAATTGGTGGATGTATGTAGCCGATCAATTTGGAGCCATTTTGAAAAAGGGAAAAGCAATCGTTTCCATCAACTTGAACCCTTCTTTGACAGGGACGGAAACCACGTCTATGAACCGTCCGTAGTGCCCCCTCGCTCTAGATGGAAATAGTGTTCGGAAAGGCGGACTGATAAACAGCCCGACGAGTCATCTTGACTCTCCTTTACCACTATACTTACGCTGTGCGCACTATTATACATTTTGTAATCTGTGGGCGTAACCGTTGAACCCCCCATCAAATACCTGGGTATGTCATCCACCAACTGGCGCTGTGTCCACATGTCCGGCCGTCGCAGATGAAGGAGACGGTATCATGGGGGCGGAGAGAGGAGAAGCTGGGCAGTTACTATAGGTGCACCCATATGAACACCCGAGTCCTCCGATGTTATGTTGGAGGTTGACATCATTCCGTTTGCGCTCGACAGAACTGCAGACAGATATACGGCAACCACCTGTCTGACGCGCATATTGTCGTGTTCATCGTAGTGATGGCGACTACCGCTATCTGTATTGTTTTGATCATATCCTGATAGTGGTAGCGATCGTATGTGACGACTTGTCACGTGCCATGTAAAGCATGCATTCAGTACCGCGTCGGATCTGATCGGTACGGGCAAGACAAAACGGTAACAGGCGTGTATGCTACCGGACACACCTTGCCCAACTGCTCTGTACCGGATAAAGCTCAAACATGTTCGTGTAGGCATACCCCTTCTATGCAATCAGAGTCTGCACGGATGAGTTGGCGAGTATATGAAGCGCTATGAAAAATTATCTGGCGTAGCTCCGTCTCTTGGGGGAGGGGGGGGGGAGGGAGGGAGAGGAGTTGGAATCCCGTGAACGACACAGCTATCAGCAGCAAGCGGTGTTGACTAATTGAGTATTTTCACTCTCAGGTTCACCGTAAAATCAATTAATATGATGTGGTAATGGTGGCGTGTGTGTGGTGTTAGTGGTGACAATGGTGCTGGAGGAGGAACCGGCATGCTGATTACCACTGGCCGCCTGGATGATCTTCTTGCAGTCTCAAACGATGGCTTGGTCGTGATAGATGCGCGCCCCTTCTCAGAGTACGTCACGGGGCACATACCCGGGGCGGTAAACCTTGACCTGTTCGCATTCCACTGGAACGACACCTCAGCGCGCGGCATGGCCGAGTTTGACAGGCAGGCTGCCAGGCTGCTTGGGTTTGCAGGCGTGACGCGGGACAGGATCGCCGTCGTATACGACGGGCAGTCCGGCATGCTCGCCGCGCGCGGTGTCTGGATGCTCCGGTACATGTCGCATACCGATTCGTACATGCTTGACGGGGGGTTTGGCGCGTGGCAAGAAGAGTCGCGGCCCGTCGAGACGCAGACCAACGCGCCAAAGCCTGCGGAGTTCGAGCCGCGGCCAGACCCCTCCATACTGGCAGGATACGAGTACGTTGCCGGCAACCTGGACCGACTCGTCCTGGTCGACGCCCGCTCCCCAGAGGAGTATGACGGGACGGTGTCCCGGGCGGCGAGGGCGGGGCACATACCGGGCGCGACAAACATTGACTGGGGCCGCAACCTGGCCGGCGACGGGCGGCTCAAGGACAGGGAGCGGCTGGCAGAGATGTACGGGGGCATTCCGCGCGACTCTGAGGTTGTGACGTACTGTCAGGGCGCCTACCGCGCGGCAAACTCGTTTGTCGCGCTCAAGACGGCGGGGTTTGAGAACGTCAGGGTCTATCTGGGCTCGTGGGGCGAGTGGGGCAACGTGCCCAGCCTGCCCTCTGAGGCATAGCGGCGGCCGCGCCAGCTGCTCTTATGCCGCGTCGCTGCTGTTCGTGGCTTGCCAGTCGTCGCGAATTCTGTAATAGTATGGGTACGTGACAGCGAACTCGCCCGTATCTCCAGACTTTATTCCTCCCCTTTCTCTCAGGTAGGATTTTTCGGTCTCGTCTAAGACTCGGAAGAGCTGCATTGCCTTTCGCTTTTCAGGAATGTCCGCGTTGTTCTCAATTCTTTCGAGTTTTTCAAGTATCGAGGCGTATGCGGGATCGTTGACCTCGTTGTGAATCTGCCTCGTTATGTTGCCCAGTATGTCGTCTCGGTTCTGGATCTGTGCGCTCTGGTGCGGCCGCGTAACGCCGGGATCCTCAAAGTTCACGACGTTGACTGGTATCACGAACGGCTGGTGCGACGTCCACATGTAACTCTTGCCGCGTATGGGCTCGCTTAGTATCTGCGTGACTATGTCATTGGAGTAGTGCGCGTTGACCTCTGACAGCGAGTCCAAATCCTTTCTACTCAGAAGGTGAAACACGAAAAAGTTGTCGCCTTGGCTTATTATCTCCGATGGTATGCTTCCCGGCTGCTGTGTTATGAATATGCCGCCGAGTCCGTATTTCCTGCCCTCCTTGGCCAGGTCCACGAACGCGGATGGCGCGGGCGAGTATCTGGAGTCAGACAGGACGGTATGCGCCTCTTCGAGCACGAACGTGGCGTTGATCAGGTTCTTTCCCGCGGTTTTGATGAAATTGTCCTTGTTCTCGTCAAAGATGTCCTTTATGATTATGGAGCTGATCAGCCGCGCAGTGTGGCTGTCCGTGCGAGAGATGTCGAATATCACTACCTTGCCCTGCCGCAGCGCCTCCTTGACTATCCTGATCGTATTCGAGCTGGGATCGTGGATCTTTGATATGTGGGGGACTAGGTTGTTCAGTATGGGCTTTACATCTATCTCGCCTGACATGCTGAACTCGTTGCCTGAACCCTCCAGTCCCAGAACGATCTTCGAGACCTCGCCGTAGTCTGCGTTCCAGCGCTTTTCGTGCAACAGCATCACGAGATCCCTCCATGCCTTCCTGTTCATTGACATCAGCTTTGCAAAGAATACGGTCTCGTGCTTGCTTGGGCTTACCATGAATGGCACGACCAGTCCGGGCGGAAGCTCCGCTAGATTGATGTTGAGTCTGCGGTTGACGTTCTTGATATCGGGCGGCACCGCCTGGTTCGTGACAAGCAGGGCCGGCCGCTTGTCCATTATGCCGGGCCTGTCTTTCCTGTCCGTTATGGCGTACTCGCCCTCCTGATCAAATATCAGCAGTCCTCCGTTCTGCGGCTCCCACTCACCGCATATCACCTTCATGAGGTTGCTCTTTCCATATCCGGCGCGCGCAAAGATGAACGTCCTCTTGGAGTTGAGCTCCCTCTGGTCGAACATTATCCCGATATCGGGATCC
The DNA here is from genome assembly GCA_022823825.1 of Nitrosopumilaceae archaeon. GTDB lineage: Archaea > Thermoproteota > Nitrososphaeria > Nitrososphaerales > Nitrosopumilaceae > Nitrosopumilus. The sequence goes on from JAJEHG010000027.1 coordinate 13,870, forward strand.
AAGCTGTAGTCCCCAACGTGAACGCCACCCGACTGCTCCTGCATGGCGCTTCCTATGATCCTTCTGACCGCCTCCCTGCCCGGAAGATACACCTTGCTTGTAATCTGAGGTATGCGCCTCATCCCGGGGGAGAATCCGCTACCTGACAGGGAGCCGAGAACCTTTATCCTGACCTTGTAGCTGATCTTGCTCCTCTTTATGTCGTGGCCGATCTCGTCGACCATCTCTTCTGCCGCTATGTCGTTGAGCCACTTCTCGCCCATTACCGATGTGAATTCGCCACGCGGGGAATAGTCGGTCACCCTGGCCACGATACTGTCTCTGACGTTGTGTATGAGCAGCAGGCTTCCGATCTCTATCATAAAGTCCGCCTTGTACGGGGCGATAAGCCACGCCACGTACTCGTATGACGATTTTTCAAGGCCCATAAAGACGCCCACCACGGGGTCGCCGGTACCAGTCGACATCTCACGCCCTGCCCCCGAGCGTGCCCTTGTCCACAGTTGCATCGAGCATTGACGAGTCCCGGATATAGTCAGACAGCATCGGATCCATGTCGTTGACAAGCTCCTTTATGATTCTGTCACGCAGTATCGACGCGGGCAGGCCCATGCCTGCAGCATGCTCGTGCGCCCGCATTAGCGTCTGTGGGTATCCTAGCACGGGATACGAGTGCGCCGAGTCCCTGGCCAGATACCCCATCATCTCCGTTATGTCCTCGTCTGAGTAGATTGCGGTGCTGTCTGCCGAGCTGTCGGGCATCTCCACCGTTACGAGTAAATCCTTGTGCCTTGAGAGCTTTGCGACATACAGTGAACCAAACGCGTACTCGAGTGAGACGGCGCTGCCGGGGCCCAGCCTTTTGCCTCCCCCCCACTTGTATGCCATATTCTCCAGATCCAGCGGGATCTTCACATATCCGATCTGGCCTTTTGGGAAGACGCTCTCGCACATGAGCGCCGCCTTTAGCAGAAAGATTATTCTCGATTTTTTTGCGACACCGGCCACCCTTACGTGACCTTTCTTCTCGGCAAGCATCTGTTTTAGCCCTGTGATAAGCTCCGACTTTATCTTCTTTGTACGGAGCAGCCCGTCCCTCAGTATCATCGTCTTGCCGTCCTCTGGCGCAGCCGCGACCGCGCTGAACATGCACGCAAACTCGGCAATTTCCATGAGTGTTTCTCTGGCAGTCGGCATCTCCGTCACATCGCGTAGGCTGTCCTTACCCACGATAGAGAGAAAGTCTTGCATGATTGGATCCGTGTCTATGACCTCGAATATTGCGCGCAGTTCGGTGGCGTCATAGTCCCCTATGGGCGCCGCAAAATTCATCTTTGTATTTCCGTTCGAGTCTGCAACCCTTATGATCTCAAACTCAAACGGATAAGTCCAGGTTGAGCAGCCCCCCGTCAAACGACTTGAACGACGTGGAGGTGTACGACCCCGCGGAGTCTATTGGCACGAACCTGAGTTCCCTCACCCTGCTCCTCAGGTCGTCGAGCTTTTTCAGCTGGCTGTCACGAAGCCTCTCAAGATTTGTGACGTGTCTGGGGTCAAAGTCCAGGTTGAGCCTGCCTGTCCCACTCATGGCACCCACCCGCATGGCATGATCACGCCTTTTCTGTCGTAATATTTAGGATGCACGGTGGGACTGGACTGTTACCAAAGCGGCGCATGCGCGTATGATGACCATTGCCCGCCCCCTCTGACTATTTTGGATCAGACTCGGGGTTGTATGCTGGCTGATCGCGGTGATTTTTTTACACGTGGCGCCGCGCGGCATTATCCATAATGCCGCGAGCCGTCTGCCCTTTATTCTGGGTCAGCTTGGCTTTTTCCAGACAAACTGGTTGTAGATCATCTCCGGCCTAAGCTGCCTGAACTCGTGCCCGCCGCCGTCATACCACTTTGTAAAGAACTCGTACAGGTGCAGCCTCAGGGACTGTATGTAGACGATGAGCCCCTCGATCATCATGATCCCGAGGTTGCCGCCCACTATCATGACCCACGCGCCTATCGCGTCGGGGCCGCCGAGCGAGTAGAACGAGTTGTTGACCGTAAGCAGCAGGGCCGCGTGCACCAGCAGCATGATCCCTATCCGGGCGTAGCTGATGGTGTGCGCCAGGCTCTCGACGGTCTTGCCCAGGAACACCTCCATTATCACGTTGGCCGCCGAGCTGCCCTCCTCCGGGTGCCTCTTTGCGTGCATCAGCCCGCCTATCATCATCATGGCCATCGACACGATCACCGTTACCACGGCAATCCTAGTCACTATCCAGACCTGAGCCCACTCGCCCAGAAATACGGTAACCCACGGGACAGCCTCAGTGTGCGTCCTAGAGTACATGTTCATCACGTCGTACTGGGAGCCTATCGCGCACATCATTATCACGACGATCCCGCCGTACAGCGTGATGTTGGGGAGCGCCTCCATGTACAGTGCGATCTTCTTGCCCTCCCTTGCCAGGCGCCTTATGCGCAGGGTCATGGCCCACAGCAGGTGCACTATCCCTATGAACAGCGACACCTTCAGTATGTCGATCACCTGCTCAAACGTCAGCTCCGCGACGGATATCACGCCCACGATCCAGCTGACAGGGTACAGGGCTCCGCCCTCGGCCAGCAGCCCGGCAAACGGGCCCATGGCGGCTATGTGGTGACCGAACACCTCGCCCGTGCCCACGCCGGCGATTGCCGACGCGGCGCCCGATATCGCAAGCAGCATGCCCCACCTTGAGAGGTTGCCCTGGCCCTTTGCCTTGAACAGAAGGCCCATTCCCATGAGGAGCAGCCCGTGCCCCAGGTCGGCGAACATTATGCCGTAGAAGATGGGCCACATCAGCGCAATCATCGGCGTGGGATCCGCCTCGCCCTTTTTTGGAATCCCCTGGCTGTTGGTTATGGTCTCAAACGTCCGTATGAACCGCTTGTTGTCGTATAACGTGGGGGCCTGCTCTATCAGCTTGGGGTCTGTGAGCTCCTCTACTATGGCAGTCCACCTGCCCGCTATCTTTTGGAACTTGGCCTCCATCTTTGCGGGTATGTACCCCTGGATCAGCGCAAAGTGCTTTGTGCCGGACGGCTTTCTGAGCGTCTCGAGCATCTCCTTTGCCACCCTCGCCTCCTCGTGCAGGGCAAGCATGTCGCGCCTCGTCCTTTTTGCCATCTGCGCGATCTCCTTTGCGTTTGCCTTTTGCTTGGCGGACAGCTCCTTGATCTTCGACTCCGCCAGGGCGTGGGCCTTTGAGGGCACCTGCGGCATCCCCTCCGGGATGGCAAACGGGTTTGCGTTAAAGCTCCTGAATATCTTTAGTATCTTTTCAGAGTCGGCCGCCCCACCTATTACCAGCACGGCGGATCTTCCGCCCTTCTTTTTTGATGATGATGATGACAGGTCATACCTGTACGACGTGGCCGACGACGCCGCGCCCTCAAGCGACCTTGCAATCTCGTCATAGTCCGCCGCGTCAATCACGAACAGGTTTGCGTAAAAGTACCGCATGAGCCCGAACCCGGACAGGTCGATCTCAAGCCTCTTTGCTATCCCTATGGTGTCCCTCAGCGAGGTGTACTCGTCTAGCGCGCGCTTTGTGTCCGCGCGCTCCTCCAGCAGCCGCGCCGCGTCCGACGTCATGTCTGGCGCCTCCTTGGCGAGGCGGCCCACCATCTCGGCTACCTCGTCAAGCTCGTAGTCCTTCTTCTTGATAGTGGTGCCCTTGAACAGTATCTCCAGCATGCCGACTGTGGGCGGTATCCCGAGGCCCTTTACCACGTCGTCTACCGACTGGTAGGTCTTTTGGGCCTCAAGCAGCAGGTCGTCTATCTCCGGCGTGACTATGTCGTGCTCGCCGTCGATCTTGTGGAACCACTCAAACTCGGCCAGCCTCGATATGGCGGCCGGGGACTCGCTTCTTGGCAAGATTACGCTTCCCAGCTTTAGCTCCGCCAGACCCAAGGTGCTTGGCCCGTAGACTGTTGTGTTTTAATACCTTTGCAAGGGGGCGGCGCTGTCCAACTTTCCCCGCAAAAGTCATCTATTGTAGGGAAATTAGTTCGCCCTAACTTTAGGCGATCAGTCAAAGACTATTTTGCACTACACCGATCACGTAAACCCGTGAGAAAACGCCTGGATCAGAAGCAGATTGACTATGTAATCCAGCAGTTCAAAAAGGG
>JAJEHG010000056.1 GCA_022823825.1 Nitrosopumilaceae archaeon
CGTCGGGGGACGGGGCGGTACGCTGACAGGGCGGCGCGCCCGCGCATGCCGCGCGCCGTCCCCCGATAACCAAGGGAACCGTACTGCGGCCGGGTCGCTGCCACCCGTGCCTAGGCCCGAATTTGACCTGAGCTTATACCCCCCTTGGCACACCTGCCGGCGTTCAGCCCCGGCTTTAGAAACTACAACTTTGCCTCGTACGACGCCGTCCACCTCCTGGCGGACGCCATTGCAATCAGCCGCTCCGACAACCTGCCCCTGAAGACTGCCGTATTGGAAGTGGCCAACAACGACAGGCATGCGGTGCCCCACACGGATAGAATCCTGGGCTTGGGGGCGATAGGGAACTACATGCTGAATCCGGCGACAGGCGACCTGGTCGAATCCCGGCAGTACGTCACGTACGAAGTGGTCCAGAGCGGTGACGTCTACGTATGGGAAGAAGTGGCTCCGCCCAGCGTGTGCCGCTGATCACGGCGTGCCCTGATCCTGTTTGCTGGACGCGCCCGCCTGCTCCAAACAGTAAATAAGCCTCCCCGCCCGCTCGCCTTGTGGGTAGAGCCAAGGCCATAATCATAATCCTGATCGCCGTTACTGTGGCGGGTTCCGTAGCCATGTCCCTGTTTTCGGCCGACGACGGCCCTGTCGAGCTGGTGACGGTAAAGCTAAAGTGGACGGATCAGGCGCAGTTTGCGGGCATCTACACGGCAGACCAGAAGGGGTACTATCTGGACAACGGCATGGCCGTCATCATAAGGCCGTTCAGTTTTGGGAGCACGTCCATCGAGGACGTGGTCACGGGCATCGCGGACTTTGGGGTTACGGGCGCAGACGAGCTTTTGGTGGCGCAGTCCAACGGCGCCGACGTGCGCGCCCTGGCAGTGATATACCAGCAGAGCCCGCTTGTGGCCATGGCGCTAAAGGAGTCCGGAATCACGGAGCCGCGGGACCTTGTGGGAAAGACGTTCGGGGCGCCCGGAAACGAGGAGTTCATCATGAGAAGCATGCTGGCCAGCCAGGGCATAGACTATGACAGCGACATAATGGTCGTCCCCGTGGAGTTTGACATATCGCCGCTGCTGGACGGGGATCTGGACGCCATGGCCGCATACCTGACTGACGGGCCGCTCATTGCGGAGCGTCAAGGGTACGAGACCGTCGTGGTACGCCCGGCCGATTACGGAGTGAGCTTTTATGGCGACGTCCTGTTTACCAGCAACGACCTGATCCGGGACGACCCGGAGATGGTGCGGCAGTTCGTCGACGCGACGCTGGCCGGGTGGGAGTACGCGCTCGAAAACGTAGACGAGTCGGTCAACCACACGCTGATCTACGTGGAGGACGGCGACGGCATCGCCGAGTTCGGGTACCAGCAGGGGATACTGCAGGGCTCCATCCAGCTGATCAAGCCGGACCCGGGCGCGGAGGTCGGGCAGATGAGCCACGACAGGTGGACGGAGTCGTACGAGCTCCTGCTGGACTACGGAATCATCGGCCCCGGGCTTGACATAGGCGAGTCGTACACGACAGAGTTTCTAAACTAGCGCTACTGGCACGGGCGGCTTGTACCTGCTGCGCGCCTGCGCCTTACACGCCTTGCCAACTCACACGTACTGCGCGGCTGTCGGTGCCGCTTATTCTTGATAGTCCACAATCTCGCCCGTGGCCGCGTCATATCTGGCCGCGGGCGCCCACTGGCCGTCTGCAACTATGAGAAACTCATAGTCCGTGACGCCCAGGTCCCCCGCCTCGTTGAACATGACGTTCCCCAGCGCGCCAGTGTGCCCGGTGACGGTATCTGGAAGCTGCTCTATGATGTCCTGCACGTCAAACCCCGCCGCCTCCATTGCGAGGCCCAGCGCCCACAGGCTGTCGTACGACGCGTAGACGTAGTTGTTGTTGGGGGTGGCGCCCGAACGCCTCTCATACTCGTCCCTGACATCCTTGAACACGTCGTTGTCTGACGCCGAGAACTGCAGCGCCATCAGCCCGGTACTCTCCGCAAACTTGGCCGCGCGCTCGTCGTCTACAATGGTGTGCGCCCCCGTGACTCCCTCAGAACCGATCCACGGTATGCTTTGCAGGTTCTCGTACTCGACCGCGGAGTTGAACAGGTGTGACGCCTCGTCGAAACTGATGAGGAGGACGCCTATCTCGTCGCGCCCGTACGTGTCGTGCAGCTTGGCCACCAGCCCTGAGAGCGCGTGCATCTCCGAGGAGAACGTGGTTATCTCCGGATTGTAGCGTATGCCCTCTGCCACGATGCCGCCCCTGTCCTCAAACGCGGCCTTTGTCGTCTCAAACAGCCCGTCGCCCCATATGTCACCGCGGTATATGGTTACTATGGCCTTGATGCCGCGGTCTTCTAGCAGCGCGGCTATCACGGCGCCCTGCTTGCTGTCGTCTGGGACGAACCTGAATATGTTGTCGCCGGGGATTGCAAGCTTGGGCGACGTGGAGGAGGGCGATATCAGCAGCATGTTGTTGGAGTTCACGTACGCCATGATGTTGCGGATCTCCGCGCTCGACGACGGTCCCAGTATGTACTTTATCCCCTTGGAGTCAAACGACTGCGTCTTTTCAAGGGCGATGATCGGGTTTGTCTGCGTGTCTTCCGCGACGAGCCTCATGCGCCAGTCCGCCCCGCTGTCCTGCAGGTATGCGTTGAAGTGATCTGATGCCATGTCCAGTCCGTACTTTGTGTCGACCCCGTAGCTTGCCAGGTCTCCGGTTACCGGGATCAGCACGCCGACGTCCACCATCCTTGCATCTGATGGTGTCGCGTCACTCCCGCCGCCGCCATTGTCACTCCCGCCTGCATCATCCTCGCCTGCCGCCTCGCTGATGTCACCGGCCGTCCCTGCGTCTTCAGGCGTAGTCGTCGTCGCGACGGTATCCTCTTGCTGCATGCCCGTATCCGTGTCCGCGGGCCCGCCAGTCGGGGCCGAGACGGCCGCGGCCGCAATCCCTATTGCGATTGCGGCTCCAATGATTGCATATATTGCGATTTTGTTCAGTATGGCCTCGTATGAGCCCGCCACTATAAGTCCCTTTAAAATGGGCGACTGCCAAGGGTGTGCCCGCTTGTCTTCTCATTCGTCCCCCCCCCACCTCCCTCCTGAGCGAGGCACGTGGCAGGCTACAGGCAATCTGGCATTTTTCACAGTCGGAATCCCATCTTCTAGCCGGGTCCGTCCCGCAGGGCCCCGCGCGCATGGCGGGGAGCATCCGGGTGAAGCTTGAGGAAAAGCCGAGCGCGGGCAGGTACAGTGCCGGCATTTGGCAATCAATGCCAGTGCTAGTCCCGGCCCCAACTTATTAGACTATGATTTAGAGGCCGCTTGAATTGGCTTTGTTGCAGGCCAGCGCGAGGCGCCACTATGCCGTCTTGGCGGCCATACTCGTGCTGTCAGCTTACGTCCACCTGTGGAACCCGGTGGGGTACCCGGACATTTTCTTTGATGAGGGCATCTACATGAGGCGGGCCATGGACGTCCTGGAGACCGGCAGCCCTCAGGAAAGGACGCTTTATGATCATCCCTACTTTGGCCAGCTATTCCTGGCCGGATTCCTAAAGGTTGCCGGCTTTCCACAGACTGCGGAGCCGATGCTTGAACTGTCATATGCGGTGCCGCGCGTTCTCATGGGGCTTCTTGCTGTTCTTGACACGTTCCTGATCTACAAGATAGCGGAAAAAAGATTCAGCAGGCGCGTCGCAATACTGGCATCGATACTGTTTGCAGCTATGCCGATGACGTGGATGCTCCGGAGGATACTGCTTGACGGCATCCTGATCCCCTTTGTGCTCTCCTCGATACTACTGGCCCTGCACTCAAAGGACTCTGGAAGTAACATCTCGACTTTTTGAAGCCGTTTATATGCAATTGTATTGTGTCGAAATGATTTCGCCTAGTCATTGGTGTCCCTCTCCGCCCATTCGGGGTCGCTTTGCCTGATCGCATACGGTGCTTTTTTGTTGTGGAACGCCTGCAGGGGGGTCTCTCCGTTGTCAATGTCGAGGGACCAGTGCAGTCGCACCTCGTTGTAGTACGCCACGAACTCCGACAGGCTCCCAAAGTGGTGGATTTCCTCCTCCAGGGTGCGGTGGAACCGTTCAAGCTTGCCGTTAGTCTGGGGATGGTAGGGCCGGGTGTTGATCAGCTCTATGCCGCGGTCAAGCAGCTCCGCCTCAAACATGGTCGGCGTCCATGACTTTGTGGGAACCTTTCGCCTCACACCCACAAAGCACGACCCGTTGTCAGAGAGGATGGTGGCAGGGGTTCCAAACTCGGTTATGCTGGACTGCAGCACCGCCACGGCGTTCTCGGACGTGGCCTCCTTACATACTGCCGCCCCCGTCACGCATCTTGACGCGTCGTCAAGATATGTGATTAGTTGGTAGCCTTGAAAGCGGTGATCCTTCATCGCATGCCAGTCCGTATGCCACATTGCGTTCGAGTATCTGCGCTCGAAGCGTATCCATTTGCGTCTGCGTGATTTTGCCGCAGACGGAGTTACCATGTTGTTCTCCTTCATGATCTTGTATACCATTTTCTCACTTATCTGCATGCCTTTTTGCCGCAGGTTCCTGGTGGTCCTTGTGACCCCTGCCGGCATCTCGTGGTGCGCTGCCAGTACTGCGTCTGCCTGCTCCCGGGTCGGGGCGATCTTCGGCCTGCCCGGTGCCTGCAGCACGGGTGTCCTGCCGGTTGCATAGTACTCTGCCAGTATCTGTTGCACGCGCCTCTGGCTGATCTTCATCTCTTCTGCAACGTATGACGTGCGCCTGCCCTTCTTGCACTGGCGTATTATGTAATCGATATGCTTCGTTTCCAGCCTAGTTCTCACGGGCTTTTGTGATCGGTGCAGTGCCAAATAGTCTTTGGCTGATCGTCTAAAATTAGGGCGAACTAATTTCCGCACAATAGACCGTTTATATGCAATAGGCGCTGTCCAACTTTCCCCGCAAAAGTCACGAAAAGCTTAAAGATCATGACGCGCCCCGGTGGCAAAGCTTATTGATCATATTGTAGCCGCCACGTCAATGGCTTCCAAAAGAAGCAGGAAGGACGGCAGGAAGAGGCA
>JAJEHG010000061.1 GCA_022823825.1 Nitrosopumilaceae archaeon
ACTCGTCGCGCGCAGCCAAAAACCGAGGACCTGCCGCCGGGCATGCCACAATTGCGGCAGAAACGGGCCCGCCCGCCGCCCAAGGCCCCTCTAAATGTCCACAAAATCAGGGCGGAACCTGCAAGAGTTGGACAGCGCCCCGCCGGGGCCGAACACATGGCAACGTCCACCACCACCCCACGAACCGGCCTGCTTGAATCGGTCTTATCGGGTGCAAGGATTCCATAATTCGTGCGTGTTGCGTGAGGGAGAGGAGGATGAACAGTTGCCGGACTCGTCTCCTGCCAGCGAAGCTGAGGATGCGGGATGGCAGGCACGAACTTTCAGGGGATTTGGATCCATGCTGGCGCCAAAGGTCACCATCATCATCATCACCATCATCACCATCATCATCACCATCATCATCACCATCACCATCATCCTACACGCACGCCTAGACGACTGATCAAGTGATCCTTACTCAAACGTCAACTACTCCCTAGCATGGGTGTCATACGCGCCCGCAGCGCACACATAAAGCAGGGACGCGCCCACCGCAGTCGGATGGCAGAGAGCAGGTTCTCGGAGGTAACGCTGACGTCGCCCAAGGCCGAATACTCCCCAGGCGAGAACGTCGAGATAACGGCAGAGTTCTCCATACAGGGAGGGATCAGGAACGCCTTCAACGAGGACGACTGGACCAAGGCCTACGAGTCAAACGACGTCTCATTCAAGCTCAAGTACGGCGCAAGGCTGGTCACGGCAGGCGGCTTTAGAAAAAAGGCGGTTGGAAGATCCGTCGACACCTACCGCAAGGCGTCCATATTCTGGACCAGAAACCCAAAGCTGGTCAACCCCATGAAGGACAGGCGCATATGGGTCCAGGTGGCAAAGAACTTTGAACCCTACATCAGGCTGTCCGAGGAGGAAGTCCGGGGCGAGCTGTTCGACTTTGCAGAGACGTTTGTCATAAAGCCGTCGGAACTGGGTGGAGGGGGCACGCACAAGATAGGCGCCGAGGTGTACGCGTCGTGGCAAAAGCACCAGTATGCCGAGGCAGGCAGCATAAAGAACGACTCGGATGGAATCGAGATTACGATTCTCAATTAGGGATATAAGGAACTCTGCAGGAGCATGACGCATGGCAAAGTACGACGGACTGCTAGGCCAGCCCGTGCTAGAGGTCGAAGAGCCCGACAAGGAGGGCGGAATCACGTTCATCTTCAAGGACAACAGGTTCCTCTTCATAAAGGCAAGGGACGGCAGGATAGAGACGACCTCGATACCGGAGTGACGCGGAGGCAGTACAATGGAAAAGTTTGAACCGATAAAGATGCAGGAGCTGGTAAAGGTCATCGACCCTAGTGACGAGGAAGGGGGGGGCGGCGACGGCGGCAGGCTGACACTTGTCTTTCAGAACGGCAAGACGCTCTACATCAGCATAGCAGGCGACGGCGGGCTCGTATCAGAGTTTGCAGAAGATTGAGCGGCCACGTCGAGCAGTGGTGACGGTCGCGCAGCATCCATCTACATGATTGCGTCAGTAGTTGGTCACGGTTGCTCCCTGTCGTCACGCCCGTCGGGGCCTGCAAGCTGTCTTGCAAAAAAGGCCACCGCGGTCTCCTGTTCTGCCGACTGGATGGAGCCCGGCCTCTTCTCCCTGATCTCGCGTATGGCCTGCTCGGCGGTACGCCCCCCATACTTGATTAGATAACAGGCAAGGACTGTCCCCGCCCTGCCCAGTCCGGCCGCGCAGTGCACCATTGCGGGGCGGCCCTCCCTGATCTGTGCGTCGATAAAGTCGGCAGCGTCGTTCAGGCGCCCATGGTCCGGGGCCGTAAGGTCAGGGGTTGGAACGTGCAGGTATCTCGTGCCCGAGGACGCCATCCATTGCGGGGGCAGCGGATCCTCAGTCATTGTAACTATGCATTTTATGCCCTGTGAGCCTACCGCCCAGTCAAACTCGTCACGGCTCATAGGCCTGCCCGAGCCTGCAAGCCTACCGTCGACCACCCATGAAAAGTTGGTCGGCTTTTTCGTGATGCGTCCGTGTACCTTTCTCCACATGTTTCCCGGCCTGCTCATCGCGCGTACGGCGGGGGACGGCTCATTTTTATCTTGCCGGCCACGCGGGCGTGCGCCGGCTCCGCCGCGCATCACCTGCTGAGTGCCAGGGCCCTGACCGGGGAGCCGCTTGCGCCCCTCAGTTTCAGCGGAAGTATGACAAAGTCAAACTCGTCTGAGCGTATCTTCCCAAGGTTTGCCAAATTCTCCACTATCACGACTCCGGCCTCTGCCAGTACGCGGTGGGCCGGGAATCCGGTGTCGCCCCCCACGTCTATGCTGGGCGAGTCTGTCCCCACCAGTCCCACCCGCTTTGATGCAAGGTATTGTGCGGCCGACCTGTCAATTCCGGGGTTTGCCAGAAAATAGTCCTTGGAGCCGAGGTGCCCCTCCTGCCAGCCGGTATGGAATATCACCGGCGTGCCGGGCCGTATTGCGCGGCCGTCCCCTGATTCTTCAAACTCCCTGATGTCGTCTCTGGTGATGGCGCGGCGCCGGCGCTGGCGCGGCGCGGCGGTCCTGATCAGAACGGCCCTTCCGACAAGCCTCTCGGGCTTGATCTGGTCCACCCTGAGCCCGTCCCTTGCAAAGTGGTACGGGGCGTCAAGATGCGTCCCGGAATGAGTGCTGGCAAGGAGTAGCTCCAAGTTGTATCCATCCTCGTCAAGGGCTGACCATTCTATGAACTGCGGCCTGGGCGAGCCTGGGAACGTCGGGAGCGTCTTTGATACGGTGAGGGTGAGGTCAAGCGGCTTCATCGCGGCCTCCCCGGTGCCTCATGTGGCAACGGCCGCGGCCTTGGTAAATATGTCATATGCCAGTAGGCGCTGCATGCGGCGGGAAGGGACAGAACGGGTGCGGGGGGAGGGCGCCTAGCCCTGTCTGTTCCCTCACGCCAGCCAGTCGGCCTCTTCGTACACGCTTGCCGTGCCGACAGCATGCGAGAGTCCCCATGAAAAGTTAAATACACTCTGGACGGAATCCAAGCGTGCCGACAGCATACGTCCTGCTTAATTCTGACCTGGGGTCCGACGAGTCCATAATCGGCGAGGTAAAGCAGATACTAACGTCTGAGAACGCCAAGTTCGAGATACAGGGAGTGTACGGAGTGTACGACATAGTCCTAAAGCTGACGGCCGACGATCCGGAAGAGCTGCGCGGAATAATAACGGACAGGATCAGGAAGATAGGCAAGGTCCAGTCCACCCTGACCATGATGGTAATAGAGGGGCAGGGGCAGTAGCGGCATGCGGGGCCTACAGCCTTTTTAGCGCATCGAGTAGCGCGTGCATATCGCCTTCGGTATTGAAAAAATGGGGCGACGCCCGCACGTGCTCAAGGTTTCCCTGTGAGCGGACGGCTAGTATTATCCCCCGCCGCGCCAACCTCTCAACCACCTGTTCCGGGCTCGTGCCGTCGACGTTAAATGACATGATGCTGGTGCGCCTTGCGGGATCGTCCGGCACATACACGGTGACGCCGGGCATCCGGCTCAGCTCGTCATACAGCAGGCCCGCCAAGTTCCGGTTTATGGCGCGTATGCGGCCGAGGCCGATGCCCGTCACATACTTCAGGGAGGCCTCCAGCCCGGCCACCCCGGCGTAGTTTCTAAAGCCGGCCTGGAACCTGTCCGGCGTGTCTTTGAGGGCAAGGCGCGGGCGCGTCGGGGCGTCGTCGCCGTCGCTGCTGCCGCTGCTGCCGCGGACATGGCCGCTTTCACCATTGCCACTGCAGGTATCGCCATCATGCAGCGTGGCAGACTCTCCCCCGATCATTATGGGATCCAAGGTGCGGCCTGCCTCCCGGCTGCAGTAAAACAGCCCGGTGCCCATGGGGCCGCACAGCCACTTTGAGCCGTTAAACGACATATAGTCGCAGCCTATGCGGGAGACGTCGCAGTCTGCAGGGTCGATGCAGCCGACGGTCTGCGCCGCGTCAAGAAAGAAGCCGCAGCCGCCCGCGTGCTCCCTTATGACGTCCCCCGCCTCCTCCACCGGCAGGATGGCGCCCGTGTTGTACAGGGCGTGGCTCAAGACGACCAGCCCGGCTTGCCTATCAAGGAGGGACGCGAGCTGGCCCATCTCAAATAACCCGTCCCGATCTATCCTGAGGCTCCTGATTCGGACGCCTCGCTCGGCCAGCCGGAGCCACGGATACAGGTTGGCGTGGTGCTCGTGCTCCATGCCCCGAATTATCACCCCGGCCGCGTCGGCCGCGTCGGCGCCCAGGCCGAGCCCGCTGGCCACCATGTTTACCCCGTCCGTGGTGCTCTGGGTCAGCACGACCTCGTCCGGGCTGCACGAGATTATACCGGATATCATGCTCCTGACGTTCTGGATCTTTTGCGTCACGAGCTCCTTGGATGCGGCGGAGTCAGGCCCCGCCGAATTGTACTCTATCAGAAAGTCCCTCATGGCGTCTATGCTCGACTCTGGCATCACGGAGACGGACGCGCTGTTCAGGTAGATCCTGTCGCCCGTGTATGCAAAATCGTCTGCAAAATCACTCTTGGTCCCTCTGGCGGGATTGGCGGTGGAGTCGTCCAAGCTCATTATTATGTATCAAGCAGCCACCATACATGATGGATAAAAACTATGACGGGGCGGACGGAAAGGAGTCCGGACAGGGACAGTCGCCGTCCGCGCCCACACACACAGAACTGCTCGCGCGAAGACTGACGGGCCGGGAGGCCCCCCCGCTGAGCGTCATACTCTGCACCGGCGCGGCCGCAAAGACGCGGTTTCTGTGCACGGCGGCCGACGCGGCCGCCGGATCCGTGCTGTACATGGACACGGATCTGCTGTACGCGGGGTGTACAAGGGCGGGCCTCGGAAGGATCCGCGACTGCACAACCTTGGTCTGCCCCGACCGGGACACGTGGCACCGCGATCTTGCATCTGCCATATCCGCGTCATCCGCCGGCAGGATGACCGTCATAATAGACTCGCTGAACGGGATCTATGAGATGTACGGTGGGGCCGACTCAGCCATGACTGCAAACACGCACATAATGGCCCTCGCGTCGCTTGCAGGGCAGGCCGGTTCGGCCGTCATAGTGGGGGCGCGGGTAAGGAGAAGAGTGGACATGAGGGCAAAAGGGTTCGGTGGCAGTGGTGGCAGTGGTAGCGGAGAGGCGGCGACTGCCGGGGAATGGGTGCTGCACCCCGGGGGAAGGCAGGTTCCGCGTATGGCCGCCGACAGCACCTACCTGCTGCCGCCTGAGGGCACTGATGCGCCGCCTGCCAAGGTAGAGGCGTAGCTGCAACGGCATGCGATCGTTTTCATAACGGTGTTATAAAACGGCAAACGCCGTTATAGGTCATGGTTTTACGGCAAGTCTTATTAATAATGAATGGAGATTCTGAATTACAATGCCAGTAGGAATTATTCCTGACATCAGCGAACAGATGTGCATAGGCTGTGCACTATGTGTGGAGATCTGTACATCTCTGGGACCTGATGTGCTAAGAGTAAAACCAGTCGAGGGCTGGAAGAGAGGCAAGGCGTTTGTCTTTTATCCGGAGAGATGCATCTCTGACGGCGCATGCATTGGCGTGTGCCCGACGAAGGCAATCTTTTGGATGAGGCCGATGGACTTTACCGTCGGACAGCCTGTGCCGCTCTACAAGAACTCAGTCTTTGTAAAGGGCTGGACCGAACTGATCGACTAAGTCGGTTCCAAACCTTTTTTCTTATTTTATTTTTGGACGGATTCGCCGGGGCGTAACGGTTGTGACGGCGACGGCGACAACAGGGGCTGTCGCCGCTATCCGAACCCGAACCTTGAGGCCCAGCCCCCTCCCGACTGTTTCTCCTCTTTCTTCTTCCCCTTCTTGGATGGCTTCTGGCCTATCGATATGCTCTCAAGCATCTCGTATGTTATGGTAAACCCGCCCCCCACCATGGTCGCGTCCTTTGCGTACGATTCCTTGTCCCGGACAAGCTCGTCGGGAAGCGTCCTTATGCGCTTGGTCTTGAGGTTGAAGAGGCGTATGATCTTGCCCGAGCCCTCCAGCTTTATCACGGCGTCGCCGCTCAGACCCTGGATCGAGAACTGCTCAAAGAACCGGATGGTGCCGCCCCGCTTGAGTATAATTTCCGAATCGTACGTAAGCTTGCTGCCATAAAACAGCAGCTCGCGGGCGGATATCACCACGTCGTCCTCCACGTTGAGCACCATCACGGTGTCGGCCTCCAGCGAGACGGTATTGACCACGTTCTCGGCGATTATCCTGCCCCGGGGGGCCGAGATCCTGGTGCGGTACTCTTGCATGTGGAACACGCCGACCCTGCCCTCCTGGTCGTCCACCCTGTACTTGCGGCCGAACACGTTTCCGACTATGGCGCTGCCGTCCTCCACCACAATGGAGGCCCCGTTCTCTATCCTGTACTTGTTCTCAAGTGGGTTTACCAGCTTGAAGTCGCCCCGGGTGAGCCGTATCCGGGTGCGGTACTCCTCGGCCCACGACGGGCTTGTAACGTTGCCGCTCATCGTAATGGGGCCGTCATATGTCAGGCTGCCGGCCATAAAGTTGCCCTTTATCGAGAGGGCCCCGTTTGCCTTGCGCTCAAGCTCTATCTCCCCCAGCGTCTTTGAGCCGAACAGCTTTGACGCGGTCATGTTGGCGCGGTTCAGGGCGGCCGCCCACTCCTCGGCGGCCATCATCTCCTTGTGTATCTGCTGGCCCAGTATCTGGTTGCGCCTCTTCACGTCGGCGTCCGTGTCCCCCGCAAACACCCTCGAGTTTCTCAGGCGCTCGTCGTCCGTGTCCGGATACTTTTTGCCCGCCTTCAGGTCCTCGTACGCCTGCTTGATGCGGATGAACTGCTTGCTCTCGCCCCCGCGATCAGAGTGCAGCCGGAGCGCAAGCTGCCTGAACGCGTCCCGGACCTCCCTATCCGTGGAGTCCTCGGCCACACCCAGAATGTCATAGTTTGATTCGACCATCCCAGACCTGCAATGGTGTCAGTTGGGTTTCATATTTGTGGTTTGATGCGCCACAGTGCGGCGGCGGCGGCGGCGGCGGCGGCGGCGGAGCGGTGGGAAGTGTGGCTAGGCGTCCGCATACATGGAGATCTCCCACGCGGTGGGGGTCTGCGCAAACGACGAGTACTCACTGTACTTTAGGTCTGCGTACACCTCTAGAAAGTCCCTTGTAAACACGTCCACGAGGAACTCCCTGTCGCTTGTAAGCGAGTCGAGGGCGCCCTTCAGCGACGCGGGCAGCGAGCTGATGCCGTACTCGCGCTTCTTCTCGGGGGTGAGCCTGTATACGTTCTCCTCTACGGGGTCGCCCGGATCAAGCTTTCTCCGGATGCCATCAAGCCCGGCCAGAAGCAGCGCCGCCTCCAGCAGGTAGATGTTGGCAGTCGGATCCGGCACGCGGTACTCTATCCTCTTGCTCTTCTCTTGGTGCCGGGTGTACATGGGCACCCTTACGGCTGCAGAACGGTTCCCCAGGCCCCAGCAGACGTTTACTGGCGCCTCAAAGCCCGGAACGAGCCGCTTGTACGAGTTTGTGGTGGGGTTTGTTATGGCGCAGAGTGCTTCTGCGTGATCCAGTATGCCCCCCACGTAGTACCTGCCGGTCTGGCTGATCTGCGCCACCAGGTCGTTCTCGTCGTACATCTCGTTTGTCTGGCCGTTCCACAGGCTCTGGTGCGTGTGCATGGCCGACGCGTTGTCACCGAATATCGGCTTTGGCATGAACGTCGCCACCCTGTTCTTGCGCTTTGCCTTTACCTTTACGAGGTTCTTCACCGTGACCACGTTGTCGGCCATCTGTATCATGCGCCCGTACCGGAGGTTGACCTCGCACTGGCCGGACGTCGCAACCTCGTGGTGCTCTGCCTCGACCTCTATTCCAAAGTGGCGGTACAGGTCCACGCAGACGTCCTTGCGGAACCCGTCAAGCGTGTCCTTTGGCTGCGAGGGATAGTACCCCTCGCGCACCTCGATGGCTGTACTGACGTTTCCCTTGGACCAGGGCGACTCCTTGGACTCGATCGAGTACCCGGAGCCCGCGCCGGAGTGGGTCGCCGCGTACGGGGAGGGATACACGCTTATCGCGTCGAATATGAAGAACTCTATCTCGGGGCCCCAGTTCGTGTGCGTGAACCCGAGCTCGGACAGCTTGCCGGCCGCCTTTCCGGCGATGCCGCGGGAGTCCCGGTTGTACCTGGCGTCCGGGTGCGTGCTCCCGTCGTACAGGTCGCATATTATCCGCGCGTTCTTGCGGCCGTGGCCCCCGCCGCCGCTGCCTGCTCCCATGTCATAGTCGTCGGGAAGTATGCGGAACGTGGACGGGTCAGGCAGCATCACCATGTCGGACTTGTTGACCGTCTTGAACCCCACAATGGAGCTTCCGTCCAGCTTTTCAAGCCCGTTTACAAAGTTGTCCTCGTCTATCGCATAGGTGGGCATCCCCACGTTGTGCAGCTCGCCGAAGACGTCCACAAACCAAAAGTCGATAAAGGAGATGTCCTCGCTCCTGATGACGTCAAGAACCCTGCCTGCCGTCATCTCCTCGCTTCCCGCGCTCATGACATACCATCGCAGGAGCATTATTTAATGGCAAGCGTGCCGGCGGCCAGCCCAGAGGTTAGGCCCCCTGCCCCCGGTACCGCGGCGCGGCGCGTCCGGATCGTCAGCCCTCGTCGCGAAGCACCGGCCCCATGTGCCCGGATACAAGCGCGTGGTCGGCTATTACAAGCGAGACCATCGAGTCGACTATCGGCGGCGCCCGCGGGACCGCACACGGGTCGAACCGCCCCTTGATGAGCAGCGGGGATTCGCTCATCGTGTCTACGTTAACGGTAGGCTGCTCCTTCAGTAGGGAGGGGACCGGCTTGAAGGCGACCCTCATCGTGATGGGCATGCCGTTTGATATTCCGCCTAGGATGCCGCCGGAGTTGTTTGTACGCGTAACTATACGCGGAAGGTAGCCGTCGCCGTCGCCGTCGCCGTCATGGCCGTCTGCGAACGCGAACTCGTCGTTGTTCTCTGAGCCGTAAAGCTCCGAGCCGGCGAAGCCGGAGCCAAACTCCACGCCCTTGACGGACGGAATCGAGAACATGGCCGAGCTTAGGTCGGACTCGAGTGAGCCGAATATGGGCTCGCCCAGCCCGACCGGCACGCCGGTCGTCACGGACTGTACGACGCCCCCAACCGTATCGGCCTTCCTCTTTGTGTCCAGCAGGACGTTCCTCATGGCCGCGGCGGTGGCGGGATCGGGGCATCTTACGTCGTTGCTGTATATCGCGTCATCGTCATATACGGCGGGGGCGGAGTCCCCCGCTGCAGCCGCCGTCATGGCAGTCGTGCCCACCTGCTGGACGTACGAACAGGTCTCGATGCCGAGCGAGACCCTCAGAAGCTTGCGTGCAATCGCCCCTGCCATCACGTACGTGGCGGTGAGCCTGCCAGAGAACCTGCCGCCGCCCCGGGTGTCGTTGAAGCGGCCGTACTTTACCATGGCCGTATAATCGGCGTGTCCGGGCCTAAGGTACGCCCTCAGCAGCTCATAGTGGGTTGAGGGCGTGTCCTGGTTGTCCGTGATCATTGTAATGGGCGCGCCGGTCGTGCGTCCGCGGTACGTGCCGGTGACTATCTTGACTACGTCGCCCTCCTTGCGCTGGGTATGGACGATGCTCTGCCCGGGCCTGCGCCGGTCAAGCATGGGCTGGATGTCGGCCTCTGAGAGCTCCAAGCCGGCGGGGCAGCCGTCGAGCATGGCGCCGATCAGATGCCCGTTGGCCTCGCCAAAACTTGATAGCACAAGCCTCTGGCCCATGCTATTTCTGGACATGCCGTCGAATTGGCGCGTGTGCTTATAATTCTTAATGCGGGAAGGCGGCTGCAGTCTGGCTGCGAGCAGTCTCCAATGCTAGTTGATCAGTCTTTCTGCTTTGGGGTGTCTTGGCCCGGGCGCGTACCGTCGCGCCCCGCCTGCTTTGCCGCCTTTATCGCGTCAAGCTCGTCCTCAAAGAAGAACCTAGAGCCCTCCACCGGCCTGAGGTCGTCAAGCCATATGGCGTCCTCGTCGTACTCTGCAAAGAACGGGGTGTGCGCCCAGTCGGGGTTCCGTCCCTGCAGGAACCGGAGCACGAGCATCTTTTGGCCGCCTATCGTGGCGACGCCGGAGACCTGCACCTTGCCGGGCGTGGCCGACATGCTGGGGCCCCTGACCGTCCTTGCCAGCCCGCTGACTGACGAGTACGCCCTGCTGAATATATCGTACGCCCTGACAAGCGGCACGCCAAAGTAGTGCTGCGCGCCCGTGTCCCTGACCACGAACATGTAGTACGGAATGCACCCCATGCTGACCTGCTTGGTCCACATGCGCCCCCACATCTGTGCGTCGTCGTTTATGTGTGCAAGTAGCGGCGACTGCGTCCTTATCTGCGCGCCCGTGGCCCTGACCTTTTTGATGGCGGCCGCCACCGCGTCAGTCGAGAGCTCGTTGAGGTGGTTGAAGTGGGACATGAACGCGAGGTGCAGCCCGCTCTCGGTTATGCGGTTGAACACGTCTAGCATCTCCTCCGCGTCGGGATCCGTCAGGAACTTGTACGGCCAGTACGCAAGCGCCTTTGTGCCTATCCTGACGGTCTTGAGGTGCGGGAGCCTCGACTCGATTATGGCGTCTGCATACTTTGCAAATATGCGCGCCTTCATTATCATCGGGTCGCCGCCGGTAAACAGGATGTCGGTAATCTCGGGATGCTCAGACACGTACTGGACCAGCTGCTCGCCCTCCTTCATTGCAAACTTCATCTCGTCCATCCCGACGAACTGCGGCCACCTAAAGCAAAAGCTGCAGTACGCGTGGCAGGTCTGGCTCTGGCTTGGAAAGAAGAGGCAGGTCTCCTTGTACTTGTGCTGCATGCCGTACAGCTTTGTCCCGTCCCTGAGCGCCGGGACGTTGAGCTCCATCTGTCCCGCCGGGTGTGGGTTGAGCTGCAGGCGTATCTCGTTTGCCACCCGCGCGATCTCCTCCTTGCCGGCGCCCCCCTCCAGCGCGGCCTCCATCTTTGCGTAGTGGTCCGGCTTTAGCATTCCCCTCTGCGGAAAGGTCAGCACGAAGATCGGGTCGTTTGGTATATCGGACCAGTCTATGAGCCGCTCGACCACATAGTTGTTGGCCTTGAACGGGAGGACGTTGCCCACCACCTCCATCTCCGATACCGCCTGCTCTGGAAGGGCCTCGATCTGCGGTAGGCTCCTAAAGTTGGCCAGCGTGTACGACTTGAGCGCCGGGGAGCCGGCCGCGTCGTCCCATACGGTCTCCTGGTACGTCATGCGTGTCACTATTCGGCCAGGATTACTGTTAAACCTTTAGATCGTGCGTACAGCAGACGGGCCCGCGTGCGGCCGAGCCGGGTACGGACTGCGCGGGCCAAAGCTTCACGAAGGGCGGGCGCACGCGGGCTGCACGACACGCGCAGGGGACAAAATGATATAACACGCGTGGGGGATGATCCCTTGGGTGCCATGATGCCAGCGCGTATAATGATGGAAGCTAGAGGGGCGGCGGCGCGTCTAGGAGGGAAGTGACATGGCCGGCGATGAGCTGTCGCAGATTACGGCGGGGCAGTTTGAGACCGTCCCGCACCTGCTTGCCACCTCGGAGGGGCTCCAGATTGCGTTTATCATCATGACGGCCGGGATAATAGGGATTGTCGCCATATACAAGAGATTCTCCTCGTGGATGGCCTCGCAGAGGTTCTACTACGAGAGGCCGCACATATCGAAGTTTCTGCGCAGCGTCATGCTGCCCATCATAGCCATAATCCTGATTGCGGCCATAAACGTGCACGTGCAGACCAACGTCCTGGCCGAGGACCCGGGGGGGCAGGCCGGCGGCGCGGCCGCGCCCGACGGCGCGCTTAGCGCAGGCGAGACGTTTGCCAAGATCCTCAACACGTTCACCATAATCGTGGTCGGCTATGCCGCCTCCCACATAATCCCGATAATACTGACAAAGCGCGACCGCACGATCGACGAGAAGGGTGACTTTGACGCGTGGTTCGAGATGAGGGGGTTTCCGGACGACGACGGCGACCTCTTCCACAAGCTGTACAAGTGGATCCCCCCAAAGGAGGCCCCCGAGGGCATGGACGCCGAGGAGTTCGACAAGCTGACGGGCACGGAGGAGGGCAGGGTGCAGCTTGAGCGGTTCCATACCACAAAGGGAAACCCGATAGGCATGTACGAAAAAAGGGTAAAGGATCCGCTTGAGGCGTGGAAGAAGTCGGAGCGCGCCAAGTACGCGAAATACTACGCCAGCTGCACGAGCGGCGACAACCAGTCCGGCATGAAGCTGAAGCCCGGCATGAAGCTGGCGGAGATATACCCCATCGACCTCTGGAGGGAGGAGAAGCGGCTCAGCGGATACGAGCGCATCGTCCCGGGCGCGCACCCCCCCGGATACGCGGCCAAGAAGAGGCACGAGCTGCCAAAATCCATAAAGCAGCTCATGCCCATCGGGCTCTTCGCGGCGACCATTCTGGGCGTGCTCGGATGGTGGGGCGTGGACCTGTTCGTGGTCGCGACGGCGACCGGCGGCTTCTCGATAGGCTTGGGGCTGGCCCTGCAGGAGACCATGAAGAACTACTTTGCATACCTGCGGATCAGAAAGGACAACGTCTTGGAGGAGGGGGACCGCATACAGTTGGAGTCAGGATACAACGGCTATGTGCATAGGATAACGCCGCTTGTCACGTACGTGAGGGACGCCCTGAACGAGTCAGTCGCAGTCGTTCCAACAAGCAGCCTTGTAGAGTCCCAGATCATAAACTACACAAAGGAGAATCAGCTCGTGCCTGCAACCGTAAAGGTCGGGGTGTCATACCTCAACGACCCCAGGCAGGTCGAGGCCATCCTGACAAAGGTGGGCAGGCGCGCAATGCGCGAGATAGTCGACCCCAACGGTAAGCACCTTGTAAGGCAGTACCAGTGCCCGTACCTGAACCAGAACAAGCCCAGCTGCGGCTGCGACAAAAACCTACACGCGGACGTGACGCAGCCGGTCGTCAGGTTCCAAAACTTTAACGACTCGTCGCTCGACTTTGCGCTGTGGGTGTACGTGCGCAACTACGGCGCGCAGTTCAAGGCGACAACAGAGATGAGGATAATTATGTACGAGGAGTTCAAGCGGTACGACATCAGAATACCGTGGCCCATCAGGACCATATACCAGGGTGACGAGAAGAAGGAGGCCGAGGAGATCGGGGCGCTTGACGAGGAGAGGAGCAAGGTGATCGACGAGTACGGCGAGGGTACAGACAAGCGCGACGGGGGCGAGGAATAGGCATGCTCCCGCTCTTGATGCCGCGGTGGCGGTAGCATTCTGCAGCACGCGCGTCCCGCCAGCCGGGTCGGTCTTGGCCTGCTGCCGCGTCACGCATGCCCCACTACGTGCGAGTGGCCAAGCCACACATGGCCCGGGCCGTACCTAGCGGGTTCTCGGACAGAACCCGGCCGTCAAAACCGTTTTTTATCAGACTGGGGACTATATGGCATGAAGGTGGCGATCGTATACAACAAGAAGCAGATCGACGACCAGGACGTGATCAACGTGTTTGGGACGGCCACAAAAGAGCACTATTCGTACCGCACGGTCGAAAAGGTAGCAAAGGCGCTCGAGAAGGGGGGGCACTCCGTGAAGGTCATCGAGGGCGGGATGAGCTTCATAGATGAGATGAAGGAATTCATGCCGCGCGTGGTGGCCGGCGAGAGGCCCGGCATGGTGTTCAACATGGCGTACGGCATACAGGGGCGCAACCGCTACACGCACGTTCCTGCCATGCTCGAGATGCTGGGAATACCGTACGTGGGATCGGGGCCCGAGGCCCACGCGGTGGTGCAGGACAAGGTGATGACAAAGCTCGTGCTCCAAAAGAACGACATCCCCACCCCTGGATTCTGGGTCTTTAACACGCCCGATGACGAGTTCGAGGATCTCGCGTTTCCGGTCATAGTAAAGCCAAAGATGGAGTCCACCTCCATGGGAATGGAGGTCGTGTACAACCGGGACGACCTGCGCGGGGCGGTGAAGGGCCAGATTGAGCGGTACTCGCAGGAGATCCTGGTGGAGCAGTTCATCCCGGGAAGGGAGTTCGCGGTGGGACTGCTGGGAAACGGCACGCACGTCGAGATGCTGCCGATAGTCGAGGTGGACCTGGGGGGCGACCCGAACAGGATACAGCAGTAGATGGAATTTAAGCCCGCCAGCCCGGGCCGCCCGGATCAAACGGCATCCCTGCAATGCGATGGGAGACAAGTCCTGCCTCGTGCACGACAGACTGCAGCGTGATTTCTGCCGGGTCCGTCCCCTCCCCGCGGCG
>JAJEHG010000068.1 GCA_022823825.1 Nitrosopumilaceae archaeon
ACTCGTCGCGCGCAGCCAAAAACCGAGGACCTGCCGCCGGGCATGCCACAATTGCGGCAGAAACGGGCCCGCCCGCCGCCCAAGGCCCCTCTAAATGTCCACAAAATCAGGGCGGAACCTGCAAGAGTTGGACAGCGCCCAAGGGGGCCGCCCCGGCCCTGCTAGTTACGCCTACTGCGGCGGCTCCGCTTCTGCCAAGTGCAAAAAAACTTCAAAACATTAAAATCCATTACCCCAAGACGGACGGCCATGGCGGCATCGGGGCCCGTGGCTCAACTGGAACAGACCATTGACAAGATCATACGCCAGACCGAGGAGGAGATACTCTCCGGAATGGAGTCGGCCGCGGGACAGTCCAGCCAGGCGCTTGACGACGCCGTACCCGCGCTGGAGCAGGAGTACGAGAAGATAGTCGCCGACGGCCGAAAGGAGGCCGACAAGATCAGCCGCCAGATAGTGGGCTCGGCCGATCTGGAGGTGCGCAACCGCCAGCTGCTGGCGCTCGAGGACGCCGTCGATAACGTCTTTGCGCGCGCCCTAGAGGAGGTGGCCGCAACCGACCGCAGCGGGGCGGACTATGCGGCGCTCCTGCGCTCGCTTTTGGCCGAGGCCGTGTCGGTCCTGGGCTCGTCTGACGTTATAGTACACGCGAGCGCGCAGGACCGGGACGCGGTCCAGGGCATACTGTCCTCTGACTATGCGGGCTCCGAGCTGGCGCCAGAACCGCTTGGCTGCATGGGCGGGGTCCGTATACGGTCAAAGGACGGGGCCATGACGTTTGACAACACCCTTGACGCGAGGATAGAGCGCCTCAAGCCTTTAATTAGGAAGGGAATCGCATCCAAATTCGGAGCAGGCAACTGAGATGGCGGCGCAGGGCAGGATTGTATGGGTAAGCGGCCCCGCCGTCAAGGCCGACGGCATGTCCGATGCCAAGATGTACGAGACCGTGGTTGTGGGAGAGGCAAAGCTGGTCGGCGAGGTCATCAGGCTTACCGGGGACGTTGCATTCATTCAGGTTTACGAGTCGACAAGCGGACTCAAGCCGGGCGAGCCGGTGGTAGGGACGGGCAACCCGCTCAGCGTCCTGCTGGGGCCCGGCATCATAGGGCAGCTGTACGACGGGATTCAGAGGCCCCTCAGGGAGCTCTCAAAGGCGTCCGGCTCGTTCATCGGCAGGGGCATCACCACCACCCCGGTCGACATGGCCAAGAAATACCACTTTGTCCCGAGCGTGTCAGTCGGCGACGAGGTCGCGGCGGGCAACGTGATAGGGACCGTCCAGGAGACTGACCTGATAGATCATTCCATAATGGTGCCGCCGGATCATCCTGGCGGCAAGATTGCAAGCGTGGTGCCGGAGGGCGACTACGATCTGGAGGCCGAGCTTGCAACAGTCGAGTCCGCCGCCGCCGGCGGCAGCAGCGGCGACAGTGACAGCGACGGCTCGTCGGCCGAACCGCTCAAGATGTACCACAGGTGGCCCGTGCGAAAGCCCAGGCCGTACAAGGACAGGTACGACCCGACCGTTCCGCTCCTGACGGGGCAGCGCGTGATAGACACGTTCTTTCCGATCGCAAAGGGCGGCACCGGCTCGATTCCGGGCGCATTCGGGACGGGCAAGACCGTTACATTGCACCAGATAGCAAAGTGGGCCGACTCGCAGGTCGTCGTATACATCGGATGCGGCGAGCGCGGAAACGAGATGACAGAGGTGCTGGTGGAATTCCCCCACCTGACTGACCCGCGCAGCGGCAAGCCCCTGATGGACCGCACCGTTCTGGTGGCAAACACGAGCAACATGCCGGTGGCCGCGAGGGAGGCGAGCATCTACACGGGGGTTACGATTGCAGAATATTACCGGGACATGGGCAAGGACGTCGTTCTCGTCGCGGACTCCACAAGCAGGTGGGCAGAGGCTCTCCGTGAGATGAGCGGCAGGCTCGAGGAGATGCCCGCAGAAGAGGGCTATCCGTCGTATCTGGCGTCCCGGCTTGCAGAGTTCTACGAGAGGGCAGGGCGCGTGAGGGCGGCCGGCAGCCCCGACAGGGACGGCTCGGTCACGCTAGTGGGGGCGGTCTCGCCGTCCGGCGGCGACTTTACCGAACCCGTCACGACCCACACCATGAGATTCATAAAGACATTCTGGGCGCTCGACGCCAAGCTCGCCTACTCTAGGCACTATCCGTCCATCAACTGGATGAACAGCTATTCCGGATACCTGGCCGACATTGCAAAATGGTGGGGGCAGAACGTCAGCGAGGACTGGCTTGACCTGCGGTCCGACGCGTACGGCATACTGCAGCGCGAGGACACCCTCAAGGAGATCGTCCGGCTGCTGGGCCCCGAGGCCCTCCCAGACGAGGAGAAGCTGATCCTGGAGGTGGCCAGGATGATCAAGATCGGGCTGCTGCAGCAGAACTCGTTTGACGACGTCGACACGTACTGCAGCCCGGACAAGCAGTACCGCCTGCTGAAGATGCTGGTGGAGTTCTACAAGAGGGGGCAGACCGCGCTAAAGGAGGGCGCGGGGCTTGCCGACATCAGGGCCATGCCAATCATAGGGTCGCTGCTAAAGGCCAGGATGGAGATAAAGGACGAGGAGACGCAAAAGCTTGACCAGCTCGGCGCCCAGATGGCCGAGCAGTTCCAGGGAATAACGGGGGTAAAGGTTGCAAGTTGAGCGGTTCTGACGAGGCGGCTGCCGCCGCCAGCAAGGGCGGCGTCCAGTACAGCAAGATTGCCGAGATAAAGGGGCCCCTCGTCATCGTGGATGACGTGGAGAACGCCGCGTTCGACGAACTGGTCGAGGTGGAGACCAGCGACGGCGAGAAGCGGCTGGGCAAGGTGCTCGAGGTGGGCAACGGCAAGGCCATCGTGCAGGTGTTTGAGGGTACCACGGGGCTGTCAGTATCCGGAACCAACGCAAAGTTCGTGGGCAAGGTGATGGAGATGCCCGTATCAAGGGAGGTGCTGGGACGCGTCTTTGACGGGCTGGGGCGCCCAAAGGACGGCCTGCCTGACCCGATAGCTGACAGGTTCATAGACATCAACGGCGAGCCGATGAACCCGGAGCAGCGCGAGTATCCCAAGGACTTCATACAGACCGGCGTCTCTGTGATAGACGGCATGATCACGCTCGTACGGGGGCAGAAGCTTCCGATATTCTCCGGCTCCGGCATGTCGCACAACCTGCTTGCGGCCCAGATCGCGCGGCAGGCAGCGGTAATCGGCACGGACGACGAGTTTGCCGTCGTGTTTGCGGCAATCGGCGTCCAGTACAGCGAGGCCGAATACTTCAAGCGCAGCCTCGAGGAGTCCGGCGCCCTGAAGAGGAGCGTGCTGTTCCTCAACCTCGCCGACGATCCGGCAATAGAGCGCATCATCACGCCGCGCGTGGCGCTCACCGTTGCAGAGTATCTGGCCTTTGACCTCGGGATGCACGTCCTGGTTATCCTTACCGACATGACGAACTACGCGGAGGCCCTCAGGGAGATCAGCGCGGCGCGCGAGGAAGTCCCGGGGCGCAAGGGATATCCCGGGTACCTGTATACCGACCTGTCGACCATATACGAGAGGGCCGGCAAGCTGGTGGGCAAGAAGGGCAGCGTCACGCAGGTGCCCATCCTGTCTATGCCGTCAGACGACATCACGCACCCGATACCCGACCTGACCGGATACATCACGGAGGGGCAGATAGTGCTGGGCAGGGATCTGTTCAGGCAGGGCGTCTACCCGCCGGTCAACATACTGATGAGCCTCAGCCGCCTGATGAAGGACGGCATCGGCGAGGGCAGCACCCGCGAGGACCACGGCGAGATATCCAACCAGAACTATGACGCGTACTCTAGGGCGCAGGAGGTCAGGGCGCTTGCCGGCATCGTAGGCAAGGCCGGGCTTACCGAGATCGACCTCAAGTACATGGGCGTGGGCGACACGTTTGAGAAGGAGTTCCTGTCCCAGTCCATAGACGAGAACCGCAACGTGGACGAGACGCTCTCCATCCTGTGGAAGGTGGTCTCGCAGCTGCCCAAGAACGAGCTTACAAAGGTAAAGGACAAGTACATGGACCAGTACTACCAGGGTACCGACTGAGAGGTGGCGCGCCCGTGTCCTTTGGCCAGAACGTCGCTGCAACCAAGATCGAGCTCCTAAAGTACAAGCGCTCAAGCCAGGTCGCCACCATGGTCCAGAAGATACTCGACGACAAGCGCAAGGTGCTCCTCAAGAACATAGAGGAGATGATAGACGAGGCGTCCAAGGCGCGCGGCGGCATATGGGACCCGCTCCAGGACATCTACAGGTCCGTCAACGAGGCGTACCTGGCCCTCGGGACGTCGACTGTCGACACGGTCGCAGAGTCCACCCCGCCCATAATGCAGGTCGACGTGTCGGTGCGCCGCGTGGTGGACGTAAAGATACCGGCGCTCTCGGTCACGGAAAAGGAGGATGCGGGCATGCCGTACGGGTTTGCCGACACCAACTCCTCGATAGACAGGGGCGCAAAGCAGATCAAGGAGCTGCTGCCGAGCATATGCAAGGCCGCGGAGTACGAGAACTCGATATTCAGCCTGGCAAAGGCGCTCGAAAAGACCCAAAAGCTGCTCAACGCCCTGGAGAACGTGATCATACCCCAGTACCAGCAGCGCATCAGGTTCATACTCGCGACGCTGGAGGAGCGCGAACGCGAAGAGTTCGCAAAGTTAAAAAAAGTCAAGGCGGCCATGGAGAGTAGAAAGTGATATGCCAAGGGACGACATCAGGGATCTTGTAAAGGACTCCAAGAAATCGGTGGAGCAGGACCGCAAAAAGTTCGCGGACTCTGTAAGGAAAGACCTAGAGTCGTTCAAGAAAAAGGCCCTCAAGGACATCGGCGGCTGAGCCCGCCACCCGTCGTCCGCGCACATTGTTCTAGTCCTGTCTGCAGAGCCGCGCCGCCTGCGCGCCAAGCGGCCTGCGCATGTACCGCTGCTGCCGCCGCCGCCGGCCTCCCGCGCGGCCGCGCTTTTGCCGCAACTTGTTATCATGATTTAAATAAGGACTTTCGAGACGCCACAACATAACATGAAGGCAATAACGCTGGTACTTTTTGCAATAGCGGCAATATCTGTTGTCGGATCGACCGGCCTTGCATATGCCGCCGAGGATGACGCGTCATCGACTGGCTCCGACTCCATGAAGATCCTAGGAGCCGGACTGGCCTTTGGGCTTGCGGCCTTTGGTGCTGGAGTCGGCCTCGGCCAGGTGGGAGCGGCGGGACTTGCTGTAATCAGTGAGAACCCCGCACTGCAGTCAAAGGTGTTCATCTTTATAGGCATGGTAGAGTCGATCGCCATATACGGCATCGTCATGATGTTCATCATCTTGGGACAGTAAGACCTGTGGTACTTCCTATCCACAAATTTTTCTCTCCGGCGTTGTGTGGCCAGCCGTGCGGCCGAACGCATGCGGTACACGCCCGTCAGGCTGCTAGTTGTACCTGAGCCTGTCCACGTCGAGGGTCCTCGAGCAGTACCTGCACCTGAGCACCCGTCCCTCCCTGTCTATCACGTCCATTACGGACTCTATCTTCTCGGCGCTGTTGGTGACGCAGTCTGGGTTGGTACACCTGAATATGCGGTCAATCTCGTTTGGCAGCGAGACGCGGCGCTTCTCGACCAGCCTGTAGTCCTTTATCATGTTGATGGTGGCCCTGGGGGCTATGACTGCCAGCTTGTTGGTGTCGTCGTCCTTGAGGAACCTGCCCTCCACCTTTATGATGTCCTTTTTCTTGAACTTGCCGCTCGGCACGTTGAGGGCTATGGTAATCAGGCTGCCGTCGCTGCCGTCTATCTGCAGGGCTCCAAGCACCTTGAGGCCCATCCCCTCGTCTATGTGGTCTATCACGGTGCCCTCCCTAATCCGCCTTACAAGCAGCTCGGACTGCTCCATCAAAATATTTTATACTCACCTCTATATAATGCTGAAAGTGGACAAACACGGCTCAGAGAACGGGTTCTACCAACGCGACGTCATATCGGTAAAGGATCTCGACCGCGCGCAGTTTGAGGCCCTGTTTGCCGCCACGGAGCGGGTCATGGGCATGACGCCCGAGCAGCGCAGGACGCTCTGCGCCGGCTCCACCCTGGGGTACCTCTTTTACGAACCGAGCACTAGGACGAGGCTGAGCTTTGACGCGGCGATGGCGTCGGTGGGCGGCAGCTCGCTTGGCATATCCGACGTGTCCTCGTCGTCCACGCACAAGGGCGAGAGCCTTGCAGACACGGTGCGCATGATGTCGATCTACTCTGACGTGCTGGTGCTGCGGCACAAGCTTGACGGCTCCAGCCGGTTTGCATCCGAGGTGTCCTCAAAGCCCGTCATCAACGCTGGGAGCGGCACGGAGGAGCACCCGACCCAGGCGATCCAGGACCTCTTCACCATCAGGCAGGAGAAGAGGAAGATAGACGGGCTGAAGATAGGGATAATCGGGGACCTAAAGTACGGCCGCACCGTATACTCGCTGCTGTACGGCCTCGGGAACTACGACGTGGACGTGCGGCTGATCTCGCCAGAACCCCTCAAGATCAGGTCGGACTCCACCTATGAGATCAGAAAGAGGCTCGAGTTTGTGGAGTCCTCGGACATATCGGACCACATAGAGGAGCTTGACGTGCTGTATGTCACCAGGATACAAAAGGAGAGGTTCCCGGACGCCGAGGAGTACCTCAAGGTAAAGGGGAGCTACGTGGTGGGGCTTGACATGCTGCGCCGGATGAAAAAGGATGCGATAGTGATGCACCCGCTGCCGCGCGTCGACGAGATATCGCCGGACGTGGACGCGACGGACAATGCAAAATACTTTAGGCAGGCCGAGTACGGAATGCACACGCGCGCGGCCCTGCTGGCCGTCATGCTCAACGAGAAGGGCGTGTGAGCGGAGCGGCGCCCGGCCTGCCGTCGTGCCCCTGTTTCCACCGCCGCCACCGCCACCACCACCGCATCCGACCCGCGGACTGTCTCCCCGGGGTCTCTCTCCGCGCGGAGGGAGGCGACAGCGGCGGATTGCGCGTTCACCGAATGCGCTGCCTGTAGCCATGCATGCAGAGAAGAAACGCGACCATTACCAAAAGCAGTGAAACCGTAAGTATCATTCCTATGGCATGTCCCGCTGGACCCAACATGTGGGTTGGGACGACGGCGGCCACCACGCCAAGATAGGCATCCTCGGTTATGGGCGCGTCTTTGAACCGGTTTGCATCCCCCTTGGTTGTGATCTCAAAACCGTCATGCGCCAGCACGCGGTGGCTGATCGGCCAGAGGTCGTTGCCCCGGAACATGACAACGTCACCGGCCGCAACGTCCGAGAAACCCACCGTCCTGTCCACGAGGATCAGGTCGCCCTCGTTTATCGCGGGTACCATGCTCCCGGTCGGTACCACGCCGGAGGTGAACGGTAGCGGGATGGAAGGAGTCGCCATGGCCGGCACGAACAGGACTGCCAAGACAAGCAGAACCGCGGCGCCGA
Organism: Nitrosopumilaceae archaeon; assembly: GCA_022823825.1. Taxonomy (GTDB): domain Archaea; phylum Thermoproteota; class Nitrososphaeria; order Nitrososphaerales; family Nitrosopumilaceae; genus Nitrosopumilus. The sequence continues at coordinate 7,508 of JAJEHG010000068.1, forward strand.
TACCGTGTGCGCTTACCATCATGCATCCGTCAGTCGGATGCATTCGGTATAAGCATTGGCGCTCCCAACCAGCATGGGGCCGTTCATTGCAAATCATACCTGCCATCCTGCGTCTTCGGATTCCACAGGCGGGAGGCCTAGGTCCATGCGTCGCCGCGCCTGCTTGATATATACGCCTGAACGGGCGCCGTATCCTTGGCGTGCCAACAGAAAAGATTATCCCGATATTCCCGCTTGACCTGGTGCTCTTCCCCCGCCAGGAGCTTCCGCTGCGCGTCTTTGAGCCGCGGTACAAGCAGCTTGTGGACGACTGCATGCTGGGGGACGGGCAGTTCGGGGCGTGTCTGGTAAGGGAGGGCGGATCCGTGCTTGGATGGAGCATGCCGCATTCGGTCGGAACCATCGCCAAGATCATAAAATGCAAGGACGTCGGGCTTGACGGGCTGCAGCTGCAGATAGAGACCGTCGGGCGGAACCCGTTTCGCATAAACGAGATCATAGAACCGTCCATGCCGCAGCCCCGGGACTACGACCCGCTGTCTGCAGAGGGGCACGAGATCATATCCGAGATGAACGACAAGACGGGCTCGGGCGGCAAGATGTACATACGCGCCAAGGTTACGATGCTGCCTGAGATCGACGGCAGCATTCCGCTTGCCTCGTGGGAGAACCTGGTCTTTTTGTGGAAGAAGAACATAAAACACCAGGCGACGTCCGACGACGTCACGCCCGGGGCGCTTGACGAGGTGCTGCGGCGCTTTTACCTCGCCACGGACACCCCCACCGCGGAGTACGTGTACAGCCTGTGCGCGCTCGCGTCCACGGGCCCAGCCGACCTCCAGGACCTGCTGGAGGCCGAGTCGGCCGGCGACCTTCTGGGCAGGGCCGAGCGCCTGATGAGGCGCGGCATGCCCGCCTAGCGCCGAGGAGGCGGCCTGGGTGCCCGCAAGGGCCCCCCGCGCGGCCGGCGCATGCGGCAGGCCGCGCGCCGGAAAATTAACTAGTTATACCTCGGCGTGTTGCATGAATGCGAGAAGGCTTGGTTTGCGGTCATAATGGCGTTTTGCGCGTACGGCGCGGTTCGGCCCCCGCCGCTCCCCCCCCGTCCGCAGCCGGCGGCCCCTGCATGACCGCGCGCGGCCGCGTCAGGCATGGCGTCCGCGGCAAGGGAGCCGGCCGGATGCTACTGCCGACTCCTGCAATGGTCGTGGTGGCAGTCGCGGCAGTAGCGCTGTTCGCGGCAGCCGTACCGACCGCCCCCGAATCGGCGCCGGGTGGCGTGATGCTGCCCCCTGCATACGGGCACGGACTGGGACTTGACCGCATACCGTCAGTCGGGGCCGGGGACCAAAAGATCGTGGTACACGTCGAGATGCCGCAGGAAATCGCAGGCGGTTCGGCCACGGAACGGATCACCATCACTGCCACGGACGCCACAACGCGCCAACCGGCCGGGGACATCGTGTACCTGCTTGGCGCATCGCACGGGGGCCAGACTGTATTCCGGGACTATTTCCTTGCGTCTGACGGCGTGCTTGCGCTTGACGTGGAGGCCGCCCGCGGCGACAGTCCGGTCATAATCGGGGAGCGGGGCGGCGGGCCCATTCCGGATGCGTGGCGCCCCATCGCCGCTGCCGACAGTCCGGTCAGGATAGAGGGATCCGCCTTTGGCCACGGAGGGCTCTACACCTTTGATGTCGCGGTGCACGCCATAGGGGGGGACGTAATTGCAGAGCCCGACACGTATTACGCCGACCTGAGCATCATAGAGTCCGCGACCCATGCGGGAACCGGCTCTGACGGAGGCCCAGTCGCATTCGGCACGAAATCCTACTTTGATCAGATAGAGAGCCTCGAGTACGACGCCGAGTCGGGCCGCATCACAATCGTAATGCCGTTTGACTGGAGCGAGACCCGGATGTCGCACATACCGGTGATCCACGTGGAGACGCACTTTCCAAAGGACTTTCTAGAGTTCCGCTCGCCGGGCTACGAGGGATACGCCAACGGCATCGAGCTCTTCAGGGCGTCGGTCATTACGGACGACTACACGCTGGAGGACGAGCGTATAGTGCACTTCGTCCTCCTGCAGGATCACACAAGGTTCGTCAAGAACGAGATGAAGAAGACCGGCGAGCCGTTCCCGGACAGCATCACGTTCACGCTCGCCATGGCCGAGGAGCTGGAGTTTCCGCTGGTCGCATACACGATAAGCGAGGAGTTTCTCGTCAACCTGTCGTGGGATCCGCCCGAGATACTTCCCGGCGAGGAGACCACGTTCGTGTTTACCATACGCGACGGGCAGACCGGCGAGCCGCTCCGGAACTCGGACTACACGTTTGTAATAGAGCAGGGCGGCGACGAGATACACCGCGAGTCGGGCCAGGCGCGAATCGGGGGGCAGTTTGTAAAGTTCACCTTTGCCGAGGATCAGACGGGGCCCACCACGATAAAGTTCGAGGACATACGCGGCACCGGGCAGGATACCGAGTTCGGCATACTGGTGGTGCCCGAGTTTGGGACGGTCACAGCAGCAATGCTTGCCGCGGCAGGCGCTGCTGCCGTCGCGCTGCATGCAGCGTCAAGATACAACTGGCGCGCAGAACGCGCGGAACCCCGGTTGCTGCACGCCGCATAACCGGCGCCGCTACATAGGCCGACGGCCCCTTTCAGAACGCGACTATCTTCACCGTGTCCATGTACCTGTTCGTGGTGTACTTTGCCGCCATCTCGGTGATCAGCCTTGCGTTTCCCTTCAACACGAAGAGCTCCATGCACTTTTTGCCGTCTATCTTGCTGTGCATGCGGGTCCTTATCATGTCCTCGTAGTCCTTGCTGAGGTCCGACGCGACATTGTCAAAGTCGTCGTCGTGCAGCACGAGCAGTATCGAGTTTATGTTGCCGCTCAGCTCGGCCTTTTGCTTCTCCTCGGAGATGAACGACCTGATCCCCGCCCTGATTATCTCCGAGCGTCCGGAAAAGCCCAGCGCCTTCTTGTACGAGTCGATCTCAGAGAGGATCTGGTCGTTCAGGGAGATTGAGATGATCGACATGTATTATTATTATTAAGATTAATTTTATAAGCTTTTACTATTTATTAATAATGCTTAAAGATTTAATAATAGCTATGTGCCTACTGCCTGCATGGTCTCTTCCACCGCGTATGCGGCCATTGCGATCGCCGTGGTGGTTCCGCTTGCCATCTTTGCGGTGTACAGCACCACGATCGAGCCGGAGCCGGCGGCGCCTGCAGACGTGGACCCCGTAGCCGAGGAACCCAAGCTGTCCGTATTGGCATCGTTTTACCCTATTGGGCAGTTCGTGTCAGGCGTAGGAGGGGACAAGATAGAGTTGGCGCTCGTCATGCCGCCGGGTGCCGAGCCCCACGACTGGGAGCCGACTGTCAGGGACGTCCAGAACATGAGGGACGCGGACGTCATTGTGATTAACGGGATAGGATTTGAGACGTGGGTCGAAGACTTGGAAGGTGTAGGATTTGATGGAATTTTGGTTGATACTAGCCGCGGAATCGAGCTGATGGACGCGGTCGAGGGAGCATTTGATCATCATGAAGAGGAAGAGGAGGATCATGGCGACGAGCGCGAGGAGGATGCAAAGGATGAGGACCACGGCGAGGAGGATGCAAAGGATGAGGACCACGGCGAGGAGGATGCAAAGGATGAGGACCACGGCGAGGACGAGCGCGAGGAGGATGCAAAGGATGAGGACCACGGCGAGGACGAGCGCGAGGAGGATGCAAAGGATGAGGACCACGGCGAGGACGAGCGCGAGGAGGATGCAAAGGATGAGGACCACGAGGAAGAGGAGGAACACCACGACGAGCTTCTCGGCGATCCGCACATCTGGCTGAATCCGGTCCACGTGCAGGTTCAGGTGCGCCACATCGCAGACGGGCTGTCAGAGGCCGATCCCGCAAATGCCGACTACTATCAGGCAAACGCGGACGCATACATTGCGGAGCTGCAGCAGCTTGACTCTGACATAAGGACCGGACTGGAGTCGTGCTCAAATGAGTTTATCGCATTCCACCAGGCCTTTACCTATTTCTCAGCAGAATACGGACTGGTCCAGCACACCATCCTAAAGGCGGCCACCCCGCACGGCGAAGTCGCCCCGAGGACACTGGAGGCCGTAATCGAGACTGCCCGCGAGCAGGGCATAACCACCATATTCACAGAGGAGTCTGCCGATCCCCGCACGTCCCAGGTGGTTGCAGACGAGATCGGGGGGCAGGTGCTGACACTCTCACCGCTCGAGATAGGCCAGCCAGGTGAGACGTACATCTCGACAATGTATAAGAACCTCGACAATCTCAAGGTGGCCCTTTGCCAAGACCAATAGAGATCTCCGGGCTCTCCGCAGACTATTCCGGAGTGCGGGCCCTCGATGATGTCTCCCTTGACGTGGAGGATGGCGACTTTCTCGGGGTGATAGGGCCCAACGGGGCCGGCAAGTCCACGCTGTTCTCGTGCATGCTGGGCATCCACACCGATTATGAGGGGACGATCAAGGTGTTCGGCCAGGACATACGCCGGTCAAAGAGCGCTCTCAGAAAGCTCGGCTACGTGCCCCAGATGATGCACTTTGAGCGGAACTTTCCCATCACGGTCCGGGAGGTCATACGGTTGGGGATGTGGCACGGCGTCAGGGAGGAGCGCATAGACGAGGTCATGCAGGAGCTCTGGATCCACGAGCTTGAAGGCAGGCGCATAGGTGAGCTCTCCGGCGGGCAGCAGCAGCGCGTCTTTATCGCAAAGGCCATCGTCAATGACCCAAAACTGCTCGTCATGGACGAGCCCGTCACGGGCATAGACCAGACCAGCATCAACCTGTTTTACGGCATACTCAAGGATCTCAACGCCAACCACGGAATGACCGTCGTATGGTCGTCGCACGATCTGGACGCCGTTGGCATGCTGGCAACCCAGGTGGCATGCCTCAACAAGAGGATGTATTTTCACGGCTCGTCCAAGGAGTTCTTTGCAGACGAGAGCTTGGTCCGGCTACACTCGGAGGGATCCATGCACATCCACATGCAGGAGCACAAGCAGCCGCCCGCGCCGCCCGGCAACGGGGCCCACGTCGGGACGTGATGCTAGACAGTGGCGCAAACTCGAGGGAATCGGTGACCTTACAATGTTTGACATACTCGCATACGACTTTATGCAGAGGGCGCTCCTGTCAGGCGCCACGATCGCGGTGCTGTGCTCGGTGGTGGGCATGTTCCTGGTCCTGCGCCGCTATTCGCTGTTCGGCGACGCCATAGCGCACTCGTCGTTTGGCGGGGTGGCGCTGGGCCTGCTGATGGGCGTGTACCCGCTCTGGATGGCGTACGTGGTGTCGATAATCAGCGCCGTGCTGATAACAAAGCTGCGGGAGAAGTTTGACATATCGGGGGACGCGGCCATCGCCGTCATGCTGTCGTCGGGAATCGCAGTGGCGCTCGTGATCATAGGGCTGTCCGGCGGTTTCTCAATCGACATATTCAGCTTCCTGTTTGGAAGCATACTGCTTGTGGACGCCGACAACACGATCCTGATCCTGACGCTGACCGGCTCGATACTTCTCGTCATACTGTTCCTCTTCAAGCAGATACTCTACTCGACGTTCGATGAAAAGCAGGCCATGGTAAGCGGGATAAACGTGAGCCGGATCAACTACCTGATAATCTTCATGGCGGGACTGACTGTAGTGACGGCAATCCAGCTCGTGGGGGTGCTTTTGATATCGGCCCTCTTCGTGATTCCGAACATAGCGGCCATGATGGCCGGGCGCGGGTTCCGCGGCACCATGGTGATATCCATTGCCATGTCCGTCTCGTCGGTGCTTGTGGGCATCATGCTGTCGTACTCGCTCAACATAGCGCCGGCCGGTAGCATAGTGCTGATTTCCATACTGATGCTCGGCGTGATGTTGGCCGCAAAGTCAAGGGGGCTGCTGCATGCCGCCGTCTGGACTGGCAGGCAGAAGAAGCCCGTCTAGCCTCCTCTTGTCGCGTGCGGCCTTGACATAGAACAGCGAGGCCGCCAGCACCCCCAGGGCCATCATGGGCGACACCACGTCCGCGTACCTGATCTCGTACGCACGCGCGGTGGGCTCCTGTGTGTCTGACGCGCTGTACGCGCTGGGCCTCTCGGATATGGATATGACGCCTATCTTGCCGCCCCTCTGCTCTGCAAACCATATGTTCCCGTCGCCATCGGACTCTACAAACTGCACAAACGACGTGGCGGTCGGAACCTCCGCCCCGGACATGTCCCCGTTGCGCGGGTCGATCACCCCTATGACGTCTATGGTGTGCTCCGCAAACCAGATGTTGCCGTACCTGTCAAAGGCCATCCCAAACGGGAGCGCGTCGGCGTCCCGCACCTCATACCTCTCAATGGTGTCCAGCGCGGGATCATACCTTGCGACTGCAAGGCCCGTGTGCTCCGTGATCCAGAGGCCTCCCCCCTCCGACTCGTCCTCAAAGAGCAGGGCCTCCGGCGCCTCGAGCGGCCGGTCGGGGCCTATCACCTGCGTCAGGCTGCCGTCCCCGGGGTCTACGTACCCGACTGTCCCGGTCCCCGTGGCCGTATACCACATCATGCCGCCGGGCCCCTCGGCCAGCGCGAACGGAAACGAGTCACGGCCCGGGACGTGAAACTCCTCGAATTCTCCGGACTGCGCGTCATACCTTGCTATCAGCCCCTTGTTTATCACGGTGAACCACACGTCGCCGTCTCTGTCCGACTCTATGAAGAAGGGCATGGCCTTTTCGCCCGTCGGATCCGACTGGGGCTGCCTCGACTCAAAGTCCGGAGTCTTTATGGTGGTTATGGCATAACTGCCGTCGCCGCCCTGCTGCCTCGCGTACCCGATCTGGCCGCCCCTGCTGTCGGTAAACCATATGCTGCGGTCCTTCTCGTTGTATGTGACAAACGACGACGAGGCGCCCTCAAACGCGTGGGGGGTGGCTTCACCGGTCCCCGTGTCGACCTGCCACAGGCGCGGCGCCGACGCGTCGGTGAACCAGACGCTCCCCGCATGGTCGTACGCGGCATGAAGCGGGCTTGTGCCGTTGGCGGGAAGCTCGTACTCTGCAAGCGCGACGTCCATGTCGTCCAGGCTGGGCCTCGCGGTTATGTCGAGGCGCACCGCCTCGTTTGCGCCCTGCGTGCGCTGGGCCTCTATCTCGACGAGCCACTGGCCCGAGAATGCAAGCGTGAGCGTCCCCTGGTACGCGACGGGGCCCGCCTCCACCGCCTTGTCCCGCGTTACATCCCGCAGGTCAAGCTCGATGGGCGGTATGTCCCTGGCCGGGTTCGACGCCTTTGCCTTTATCCTGTCCAGGTCGTCCAGGACCGTACGATCCGCGCCCGAGGCCGTTATGACAATGCCGTTCTCCCCGGTGGCAAACGGGGTTATCTCTATGTCGAACCTCACGTTCTCGGAGAACTCGGTCGCGGCAAACCCCGCATACGCCTGCTGCGCGTCGGCGCTCCGTATCTCTCCCGCGGGAAGCGTCCCGTTGGTGAGTACTGCCACGACCACCAAAAGCGCTATTCCGAGCGCCGCGTCGACCTTGAGCGTCCTGCTGAGCCTGCCGTATACCCGGGGCTTTCTTGATGCGGCAATGTCGGACTCTGCCCTTTTCTGGATGGTGTACTGGACGAGCCCGCCCATGCCCACCATGACCGACGCGATTGCGACCTTTAGTATGATCAGCTTGCCGAACACCGATTCGGTAATCATGCCCACGTCGCTCTCCAGAGTCCACAGCAGGGTGGGGCCCGTCACTATGACTATCCCCACCGATACTATGAATATGGCAGAGAACCTCGGGATTGCGGCCAGGCTGAGCCGGTCCCTGGCGCTGGGAAACCCCGAGAGTGCAGGCAGGAGCCCGAACACGATGTATATTATCCCGCCTATCCAGATTCCGGCCACTATGTTGTGGATGTAGTCCAGGGCTACCGCCTCGGCCGTCTCCGTAGCCGCGCCGTGCCCGGACATGCTTGACGTCATCATGAGGGCCAGCGCGGCCGCCAGCATGGCCGCGTGCATCGTCTTTGGCCTCGACCTGCCCGCCCTGTTGGCGGCAAACCATGCGCCAAACAGGGCCATGGTGATTATCATTCTTGCAAGCCATATCATGCCAAACTGCGTCTGGATGGTCTCCACGAGGCCGGACTCCAGCCTTGACATCTGCAGCGCGATTACCATCATGTCCGACGCCAGCACGAGCAGCAGGCCCGCCCCCGTAAGCCGCATGAACCTCTTGTGGTGCTCTCGATCCATTGCCGACGGCTCGTCCCCGCCGTCGCCGCGCCGCCTGCCCCTTCCCGCCTCCCATACTGTGATTGCCGCCACCGCGGCCCCCACTATTATGGTCTGGCCCACTATTCCCGGGAGCTCGGCGCCCGCCTCGGGCAGGAACAGCAGTTCTGTCGGCTTTTCCTGCGACAGCAGCTCGGGATCTATAGTTGCCCCCCCCACGCCAAACAGAAAGACGCCGGGAACCAGGTGGCCGTCCACCTTTGAGAGCACCTTTGTAGAGACCGTGTAGACCCCGTCCTCAAGGGGCGGCGTCGAGACGGACAGCGCCAGATCCTCGTGATAATACGCGAGATCCCTGTTGTCGATGCGCTCCCCCTTGTCGTTTATGACCTTGATCTCGCTGAACTCTATGTCCACTGATTCTGAAAAGTATACTATCACCTCGCCTGTCCCTACAGGCGCGTTCTGGGCCGTGCTTGGAATGGTCTGGTCTATGTATGGGTGGGCGGACGCGAGCGGAACCGCGGGCGACGCCAGCATGAGGGGTACTGCTAGGACCGCCAGCAGGATCATGACCCGCGCGGCCTTGGCTGCAGTGTTGGCGGCAACTGGCGCCGATGACAACGATGACGCTCGCAGCGGAGAGCTTGTCGCCGCGCCCTTTTTTACGGCCTGCATAGGAAGTGACATGATCGGCATTTACCCGAATGTATGCGTTGCCACAAATAAACCCATTTCGTTTCTCACATGAGCCGCACCCCGCCGCACCGTAATTTTTCAATTTGCCGTTTTTCAAATTCCGCGATGGCCGCACTACGCACGTTTTTTGAAACCTGCTGTGGTACATTTTTGAAAGCTCTGCAGTTACTTGTCGCGTAAATATAATAAGCCATTATGACTGAAATGGTGTGATGGTTATGGGTGCGTCAGCAGCAAGACTGGCGGCGCCAAAGACGGCGGGGCCAAGAATGCTGGCGCTGTCTGCATGCGCGCTGGGTCTGTTTTTCATCTTGTCGACAGGACTTGTCGCTCCATCTTTTGCGCATACCACCATCGCAGTCGACAAGTATGATGTCGAGGCAGGATGGGACGTGGAACCCCCCATAGTGGGACTGAGAAACTCGGTCATACTGTCGGTAGTCGAGCGCGGCGAGATAGAGGGCCAGTCCACTGGCGTCACGCATGTTTTCCGCGGCGTGGAGGCGACGATACTGTTTGGCGGCGAGTCAAAGGTGCTTACCTTCAACCCCGCCGACCTGCCGGGACACTACAAGGCCCCGATAATTCCGACCAGAACCGGGACGTACCTGCTCCAGGTGCAGGGTGACATTAGGGACACGCCCGTGGACATTGTAATTCCAATCGAGGATGTAGAGCACACGGCGGCGCTGGACTTTCCGCCCGTTGCGGGCGGGGGTGGCAGCGGCAGCGGCAGCGGCGGAGGAGCAGATGCGGCCGACATCATCGCAATGAAAAAGGCGATATCCTCCCTGCAGCAGGATATCTCGAGACTGAAATCCGGTGAGGATATAGTCGTGCCTGGCAACGATAATGACGCAGGCGGACTCTCTTACAACTTTGCGGTCATGGGGCTCTCCATGTCTGCCGTCGCCATCGTGATGGGTGTCATATCCCTGACTCGCAAGCCTGCTGCCTGATGCCTGGCATTGCCTGAGGAACGCCTCGCTCTTTCCAAATCCGCGCTTTGTACTTCTGGACTGTGAGGCGGCCCGCGTATGTGACTTGACCTGAATGAAGGGCGCCCTGTTTTGGTTATGAAGGTTAAAAATATGTAGACAATGTAATGTACTGTTGCCTGTTACATTATCTGTTTTGGGGGTTTTCTGTGTGAAGTCTTGCTCGTACCATCTTGGTGCACTTTAGGATTGCAAATGCCGGAATTCCAACATACATTCCCAGGTTCAGCAGGACAACGGATATTCCGTATCCAAGCATCTCCGCCTCTGTGTCAATGTCTGCCTGGTTTAGCAGCGAGAGGGTGGAGATCATTGGAGTCAGTGCCACCTTGACTGCTTCCCTGAACGCCGGATTCTCTCTTTCGAGGTCTGCCACCGCCGGGGAGAACGTATAGTATATGCTGTTGAATCCGGACATGAATGCCGTACCGGACTCTGTTGCAAGTACCGTGTTGTCTCTCAGTTCTCTAAGTTGCTGAACTTGTGGTGCAAGCTCGGAGCCGAATGCCGCAGTTGCAATAAGGCAACCGCCATTCTCATCGTCTGCTGCTGGCGTCTCGTCCATCATGGCCTCGTCGTCCATCATGGCCTCGTCGTCACCATGTGTTACTTCCACTATGACTTGGCCGGTCATCCACGGATGAACGAGGCAGTAGTGATCGTACGTGCCTTCCTCTTCCAGCGTGAACTCGAACGTGGCCCCGACCATTACCAAGCCGCTGTCAAACGCGCCACTGGGCCCGTCTGCTGGAGAGCCTGACGTCAGTGTGTGTGCTGCATTGTCTGTGTTTGAGAACGTTATCGTGGTTCCAGGAGCTACTGTCAGTATGGGCATGTTGTAACAACCCTCGTCGGTCTGCTCACATCCTGCGGTGGCCGACCCTGGAAGGGGTTCAAGCACCGTATTTGGATGATCTGCAAATACCGGGGGGGCAGTCGCAACCATTCCTGCCACAAGCACGGACAGTAGAAAGAACGAACTGATTGTTCTAGTCTTCATTATAGGATTTAACTCGTTGGGTTTTAAAAATTTTTAGCTGATTGTTCACATATGAGCGATCTATCTACGGTTTGCATGTTACCGCCTTTCTACCATCCGCATGTTCGCGTCCGGCAGTCTGTCGCCTCTCCTCCTCCTCCTTAGTCTCGCATACACTATGACTGTGACTACAGCCGGGAGTGCCACGTAGACTGCCACGTTCAGCGCGATTATGGAGATGCCGTATGCCAGCATGTCGTATTCCGTCTCTATACTGATGCCGTCAAGCAGCATGAACGATGCCAGCATGGGCGTCAGTGCGATCCTAGTCATGTCACGCAGCGTTTGGTGCTCCCTTTGAAGGTCGGCCACTGCAGGGGAGAACGTATAGTATATGGAGTTGAATCCGGACACGAATGCCGCGCCATATGCGGTTCTCAGTATGGTATTGTCCCTCATCTCTCTGAGCTGCTGTACCTGCGGGGCAAGCTCGGAGCCGTATGCGGCAGTCGCGATGAGGCAGCCGCCGCCCTCTCCCTCGTTGTAGGACGTTTCTCCCGCCCCGTTTGCAGCCGCCGCAGCCACTATGCCTATCGTACCGTCGTCTATGACGGCGTCGCCTGACACCCTGTCTATCGCGACCGGCATGGAGGTGCTGGCGCGCTCGTTGTCCTGCAGCCTCTCAAAGTTGAGGTATACTATCCCAGAGACGTCCTGGGGCATCTCAAACTCGGCCACGTTTGTGGGGTCGTCCCTCGAGTCCGTGCTGACTCCTGACTGCTCAAAGATGGTACTGCCGTCCTCCGTTGTTACTGAAAAGTGATACTCTGCTGCAATGGGCGCGCCCTTCAAAAAGACGTCTGTTACCTCGAAGATTATTCTGGCGTTCTGGCCGGATCTCAGCTCCTCTGGCTCCCACGAGGCGAATATCCTGAACTGGCCGTTCTCCGTCACTGACGCTATGCGCGTATGGTTGGTGTCGGGCCTGATTACAAAGTTCATGACGTCGCCCTCCTGGCCGCCGCCACTGTCCCGTATGCTGTAGAGCTGCTGTTGAGGCACGATAAAGTGTACTATCCTCTCCCCCGTGAAAAAGTCGTCAATCAGTATGGTCTCCTTTGGCAGTTTTACGCCGTTTATGTAGAGTTCAAACCCAGACAGCAGGAGATCCCCGTACGTGTCCGGTATGGAGAGCTCCTCGTGCACCACATACGACTGGTCTATGTTCGAGTCGCTCCACTCAAACGGCATCGAGTACCTGATCTCCCTTGCCTTGGAGTCATACTCAAAACTGGATATCTTGTCATAGTATGTGATGACCCTGATGTACTGGTCGCCAAAGTTGGGATCCTCTATGCCGTACGTGGTTATGATCGGGATGGATATGCCAGAGTCGTACTCTATCGGGGGATCCAGGCGCTCTGAATAGTCGCCTGCCGTAACTATGGAAATGTCAAACTTGTAGAGCCCGCCGTCTGCAAGGCTCGGCCCCGACACGCGGACGTTCCTGCTCTCTACTCCGAGCAGGTACGAGACTATGTCGTACTGGCCGTCTCCCTCTCCATTTCCTGCCGCCATGTCGCGGACCGTTATCTGGCCGCCCGCGTCGCTATCTGATGCAAAGTTAAGGACGAGAAACCCGTCGTCGGCCATGAATTCCCGCTCAAAGAGGAACTTGTTTCCAAGCTCGGCCCTGATATGGAACGTCACGTCGCGGAGCGTAACCTTCGAGTCAAAGTCGACAAGTGCTATCCCTATCTGCAGATCCTCTCCAGGCGCGATTCCGGCCGGCGGCCGCCCCGTCGTCTCCGGGGGCGGGGGGGCAGACGACGATATCTCTAGGGCGACTTGTTGCCCGTTCAGTTCCACCGGGGGAAACGTCTCGCTCGACGTGCCGTGCCCCGCGGCATACTGCGTGCCGGACGCGGCCATGACTGCGGCGCACGCTGCAACTAAAACAAGAGTCACCACAAGCGGTCCGTGCGACGGCGCCCGCCGGGCCTGGCGCCGCGGCTGTTGACGCAACCCTCCTGACGCTGGCATCTGAGTCACCACGCCGTCGCCGTCCCTATAGCCTGCCATCAGTCATGTCCACTTGTCGGGACTTTTTCTTCTGACGTGCTTTCCATCAATCGATATGAGATCGTCGTGCTCGAATACGGTGTGCCACCTGCCGTTGTCGGGGAATATCCTGTCCATCTCCCGTACCCTGTCCTTGGTCGGCGGCCTGTTTGTCAGGGCCCCCCACTTCATGTTGTCGATCTTTGGCATTATCTCATTTATGTCTCTCATTACAATCATTCTCGTTTGACGTGTTAAAGCTTATCGCATGCGGCCGCTACCGCTAAGTCACGCGGATTATTCCCTCTTTTATCAGGTACTGCAGGCCTGACACAAAGGACTCGTCGTCTATCGCGCCCTCGGCCCACCAGCCCGCGTTGGTCTTTATCCACGGCGGTATCTCAGCTGGCGCCGCGCCACCAGTAGTGCCGTCGTCGGGGCCCGCGCTGTCGCTGCCGGTGGCCGGCACCGCGAGTACCCCGCTCTGTATCAGATACTGTATGCCAGACACGAACGTGGCGTCGTCTATCGCGCCCTCGGCCCACCAGCCCGCGTTGGTCTTTATCCACGACGGTATCTCGGCCGCCGCCTCCGTATTTGGGGCCGGCTCGTCCGCGCCGCCTGGGGCAGTGCCGCCTGCGGGCGCCCCGGGCCCGATCTCTATGAGCCCGGATCCGATTCCAGAATACGTGGGGTCGTAGTCAAGGCCGGTCCCGTACACTATCACGTCCACCCTGATCAGCCCTTCGGACGGTATCAGGACGTTCTGCACGTCTATGCCCTCCGGTGATGCTATTCCCGGGTTGAGCGGGTCGTTTCCGGAGAACTCTGCTATCTGGCTGCCCGACTCGTCGCTAACAATGTACCCGTACCAGATGTCCTTGATCAGTTTTTTGTTCGGGTCCAGAAAGGTGAACTCGAATGGGATCTCGTCGCCCGCGCCGTACTGCCCGTCCCACTCTACGGTTACGGTAGTCGGGGCTTTCTCCTGCATGGTCTCAAGGTCCACCAGATAGAACTCCACGGAGCTGACGTCCGCCTCCTCGATGGGAACGAGCTTTAGGTTCATGTTCTTGCTCTCGAACCTGTCGTCCTCCATGCTCTCGCTGATCTTTTGCAGCTCGCTGTTGGTTATCAGAAAGTGCACCACGTTCGTGTCATCATACGAGTACGGATCGTTTAGCAGGGCCCGCTGGTCCACCTCCACCCCGTTTACGTATCCCTTGAACTGCTTGCCCTCCGCGTACGGCACAAAGTTCTTGGGAACCCTGATCTCCTCGTGCACCACTTGGACCAGGTCGACATAGTCCGGCGTCCAGTCAAACTCCATGTCAAACGAGATCGAGTTGTCGCTTTCATCAAACGCAAAGTTCTCCACCTCGTCATAGTACGTCTTGATTATTACGGGAACCTCCTCGGCGTGGGCGGTCTGTATTGCAAAGTTCTGCTCCTGCGCTATGCTGACAAACGTGTCGTAGCTCAGCCTCTCTGCAAGCTGCACCCTGGGGCTGGTCGCGCCCTCTATGTCGACGCGCACGTGGTACAGGCCGCCTTTCTCGAATATGGGGCCCGTTATGGTGGGCCTTGCGCATATGTCGTAGTTGTCGTCGTTGCACGGCTCCCCGTACACGAACAGGGCGCCCGGTGAGCTGACGTGCTCCGAGCCGCCGTACGTGGTGCACTGCCGCAGCTGCGCCTCGTCGCAGTCCGGATTGGGGCGGATCTCCACGTCCAGCTGCCCGTCGGGATCGTAAAACAGGTTTCTTGCAAGCAGCTCGCCGCTGTGCCACATCTCTATCCTGTACGTGACCTTTTCAAGCGTGGTGTCCGTCAGCGTGTCAAAGAACCTCACCTTCATGTTGATGTCGTCGATGTCCCCTATCGTGATGTCCGACGGCGTGAGGTCCGTGCGGACGGTAACCTCCATGCCTGAAAAGCTGATGGGCGGCGCCTGGTCGCCCCCGAGCCCGTGCCCCGAGACCGACTGGGCGGCAGCCGGAATTATGGCAATTGTGACTATGGCCGCTATCAGCGCAAACCTGTTGTACAATATTGGAAATAGTTTCACACTATATTTAAAGTTCAAAGAGGTGCCTTGGGCGTGCCGCACCGAGCCGCGGCGCCTTCGTAGTGCGGCACGTGTGGGTTGCCGTGCCACGCGTTGGAACGTTTTTTATCCGCGTTGTCCGTATTATATCCATGAAGGCGGCTCTGGTTGCTCTGGCGCTCGTTGCCGCGTGCGCGCTTGTCGCAGGACACCCGGCGCACGCCGCGACCCAGACCATCCCAACCGAGCAGGGAACCATCGACGTCAACATCGTGTATGACGACGTGATAGCGCCGGGCGAGGAGACCAAGATCAAGGTGGACTTTCTGAATCCCGTAACCGGCAGAACCCAGGAGCACATAGACTATACGATTACGATCACCCGGGACGGGGAGCAGGTGTTCGGGCCCACCAACCTCATACATACGTCCCCCGGCACCATAACCCTCCCGGTACAGTTCCAGAGTGCCGGCGTCCACACCCTGGGCTTTACGGTGGAGGGAATACTCTTCCAGCCCATTCCCGCCGAGGTGGTCTCCTTTGAGGTACTTGTGGGCGGGGACGCGCCGGCACCCGCGGCGCCGGATGTGGTTATCCCGCCGTGGGTCAAGAGCAACGCCGAGTGGTGGGCCGACGGCCTGATAGACGACGCCACGTTCGTGTCTGCAATCGAGTACCTGATACAGAACGGGATACTGGTGGTGCCGGTCGCGGACGGAATCGATGCGGGCCAGAGTGACGTCGCGGACGGCGACGCGGCGCCGGCGGCAACGATACCGCCGTGGGTCAAGAGCAACGCCGAGTGGTGGGCCGACGGCCTGATAGACGACGCCACGTTCGTGGGCGCCCTGCAGTTTCTGATTACGGCCGGGATCATACGGGTCTGAGTCTTGCGGTGTGGCGCGCTTTCCGTGCGGAAGCTGGCCCTGCCTTTCTGATGCGGCATAGCAGGCCGCTGCGCCTGCAAAGGCCAACGTTTGAACCACGCGTCTTAAATTAGGACGAGGCCTACTCTGTATGTGGTAGCATACGTCCAGTCGCTGCGCTCCAACCTGACCAGCCTGTTTCTGATTGCGGTTCTGGGAATCGCGCTGACGCTCTCGATCCCGGTGGCGTTTCCGCACCTGATGCACGGGTTCCACGCGGCCCACATACTGCTTCACACGGGCGGCATGATACTCGCGCTCTTCATCACGACTCTTGCAGTCGTCTCGTACCGCGCGCTGCGCTCGAGGCGCCTGCTGCTGACCACAATTGCGTTTGCAAACTTTGTGCTTACAGAGGCCCTGATGCTTGCCTATGCGCTAGAGCCCTCGATTATCAACCTAGGGGACGCGCACATATCCGAGGTGGGGCACCTGCTGACGTTCGTTACGCTGGGACTGCTGGCTCTGGGGGTGCTGAGAAATGACTGACAAGTCCGACGCGATACTAGAGGCCATAGAGTCAAACCCCGGCATACACTTTAGGGGGATAATGCGCAAGACCGGGCTCATGAACGGCGTGCTGTCGTACCATCTTGCCAAGCTGGAGCGCAGTAACCTGATAATTGCAAGGCGCCAACCGCGCACCGCCCGGTTCTATTCCGTGCGGATACCAGAGTCGGATCATGCCGCAATCAGGGCACTGCGCAGGCCCACCCCCCGCGCGCTGCTGATCGCGCTTTTGCACGAGGATCCCGAAAACGGGAACGGGCTCTCGTTTGCAGAGCTGGTGGAGAGTGTGAAAAGATCCCCCTCGACTGTGTCGCTGTATCTGTCGCAGCTGGTAAGGGAGAACTTGGTGGACGTGCGCCCGGTCAAGTTCCAAAAGCGCTACCGGCTCAGAGATCGGGTGCGCATGGACCGCCTGCTTGAGGATCACGGTCCGAGCCTGGTTGGCAGGTACGCCTCGAACTTTGAGGACATGATAAACCCGCTGGGCTCCTAACGGCGGTTGTACGGGGCTGGGCGGGCGAGGGGCGCAGCTCGTGCCATGTGTCGATCCTGTGTCTTCCATATGGTGTACATGGCCGATGCCAAGAACGCAAGGGACGACGCGACAAACCAGTCAACGAATTGGTACATATTTCAAATATGCGCTTTATTTTTTATAGCCAAATTTGCTATATGACATATGACAGGTCTGCAGGCCAAAACGATTCCGGCCGACGCTACTACCGCGTCCGCCCCATACGGCACCGTAATGCGATGGCATGGGCCCGGACGTAATGCTGCGCTGTCATTCATGCTTGCGATGGCGCTTGTGTCTGCGTCCGCACTCTTTGCGCACGGCGGTATGCTTGAGGAAGCATATGCGGGAAGCTCTGGCTCTGCTGACAGTGAGCTCTTGCTGATAAACGGCGACTACCACATGCTCGAGATCGCGACCAGCCCCGCGATATTGAGCGGGGATGAGGAGCACGTCGCAATGACCATATCTCTGATGAATGTGGACGCGGAGCCTGCCGTCCCGGTGTCCGGCGTAGAGTACGGCATGACGTTTGTCGACGGCAGTGACAGGGACGTCACGCTTGCATCTTTTGACGCGTACTCGCCAAGTGAAAGCCTGAGCATACTGATACGGCCTTCCACGGATGCGCCGTTCGAGGTATCCGGCGAGAGCGCCATGGAGGGATCCTGGCTGGCGTCAGGCGACTCTCCGGCCACGTTGAAGGCCCCCGTATTTT
This sequence comes from Nitrosopumilaceae archaeon, assembly GCA_022823825.1. Lineage (GTDB taxonomy): Archaea > Thermoproteota > Nitrososphaeria > Nitrososphaerales > Nitrosopumilaceae > Nitrosopumilus. Next base: position 25,240 of record JAJEHG010000068.1, read on the forward strand.
TGGAGGGCGGCATAGTCTACATACATGCTACAGTCAAATCAATTGACTCGCAGCCCGTGTCCGCGGACGGGGGTTCCACCTTTGAGGTGATGTTCAGCATGGGCCAGTACGTGCCGTTTACAGTCGAGATTGACGGCATGCCGTCGGATATCACGTTTGCCACTTATTTTGACAGGGTCGACAAGTTCTCGTACGACGAGAAGTCCAGAAGCGTCTCAGTAGAGATGCCGTTTGTCTGGACCGAGGAGTACATCGAGGCGGCATCGTTCATCCACGCCGAGTTCTTCATCCCAAAGTCAATTGATCTCTTCGAGAACCACGACATACTGCTTGCAGTCAACGGGATGGACTATTTCGGCACGGTGGACCGCTCCGGCAGCGACGAGACGGTGGTGCACTACCTGCTGTCCTCTGGCAAGCTGCTTGAGATGATGCAGGTCCTGGAACCCGAGTATATGGACAGGATGGTCTTTGAGATAAGGGCCGGTGCCGAGCGCCAGCACCAGATAAGCGGCGACGCGTCAATCGAGTCGGGGGACGCGGTAATAACGAGGTCGGCCGGAGGCGCCGACGGGAACTATGACGTGCGCGTGTCTGCCGAGCCTGCAGGTATGCTGCATCCGGGAAACGAACTGACTCTGTCCCTTGAGATTCGCCACGAGGGCTCTGATGACCATATTCCGGGCGCCACATACGACGTGAGGCTGTCGCTGGGCGGCAACGTCGTGCTGTCCGAGGCCGGACGCGAGGCGCCCGAGGGGGGTGACCGCATTACGGCCACGTTTGATGAGACGGGGATTGCAACACTTGAGGTGGCAAACATAGAGGGGACCGCCTCGTCTGCCAAAATCTCCTTTGTGATCAGCGAGCCGCACGACATGTCCGCGATGGGCGGCGGCGGCATGTCCTCCCACGGCTCCATGGACATGGGCAAGGATGCTGGCGACCACGGCTCCATGGCGGGCATGGGGGATGCTGAAATGATGGGACACAGCGAAATGATGACTGAGCACGGCAAGCTCCTGTCCGCCCACGACTCGATGATGGAGGAGCACCGCAACATGATGACAATGATGGCCGAAGACGATACGATGGC
>JAJEHG010000040.1 GCA_022823825.1 Nitrosopumilaceae archaeon
CCCGCCCCGCCCCGCCGCCCCCGCCCCGGCCCCCGCGGGGACGGCGCGCGCTGCGCATGCTTGCCGTCCCGGATCAGATCACCCGGGTCAGTCCCGGGCACTATTCGGCGGCCTCGCAGTCACAACCCGGGCTGTGGTACGACGTGAGGCTGGCGCCGTCCGGGAGATGGGGGTGCACGTGTCCGGACCACGAATACCGGAAGGCCCAGTGCAAGCACGTCTTGGCGGTGACGGCAGAGGTGGTCGATCGCGGGGCGGCCGCGGTTGCCGACGCGGGCGCGGCAGAAGAAGAGGCGGGCGCGGCAGCAGGGGAGGAGGACTCGGCGGCGCCCGACGGACTCATACACGTGCACCCTGTAGACGAGGAGGTTCCGCCAAAGTGCAGGCACTGCCCCGGCACGCGCATAATCAGGTATGGAAACCAGTACTGGACGGGCGGGGGTTCGGGCGGCGCCAAATCGCGCCAGCGGTACCAGTGCAGGACGTGCGGCAGGGTGTTCGTATACAGGGCCGGGATGGAGCGCATGCGCTGCGGCATGGGGGACGTAACCGGCATACTGAACGACTATTTCAAGGGGCACACTCTGGAATCGGTCCGCGATACGCCGGGGCAGGACGGCCCCGGAATGAGCGGGCAGAACGCCCACAGGATCATCAAAAAATACGTCCGGATCGTCGACGCGTACACGTCGGGCCTCCGGCTCGGCTGCCTGGGGGACAGGTTCCACGCGGACGAGCTGGAACAAAAGATACGCGGCGAGGCCTGCTACAACTTTGGAATCATGGACAGCAAGACCCGGTACATGCTGGCGTCGCAGGTGGCGGATCGCAAGGACGGGTTCAGCGCCACGGGCCTGCTACGGGCCGCGGCCCTGCGCGCAGGCAAGATGCCCGCGGAGTTTGTCAGCGACGATCTGGGGTCCTACAAGGTCGCGTTCAGGGCCGTCTACGCCCCGCGCAACCCCGCGGACATGCACTGCGCGCATCTGGCGGACCCCGACAAGGCCAACGTCTCGACTCCCCCCGCAGGGAGCGGCGGCGGCTCCCCCGCCTCCCCCGGGCACATAGACAAGGCGGGGATAAGCAAGCACGACCACTACAACAACAACGTCTTTGAGAGGTTCAACGGCACGCAGCGGGCCTGCTACAGGCCGCGGCGCGGCATCAAGAGCGCGCAGTCGCCCGTATTCTCGGGCTTCCGGGTCTGGTACAACTTCATGCGCAGTCACAGCGCGATCAAGCGTACCCCGGCCGAGGCCGCCGGGATAGTCGTACACGGCCCCAACAAGTGGAGAACGCTCATCAGCAACGCAGGCATGGCAGCCCCGGGGGGAGCAGCGACGTGAGTTGACACGCCATCACGTCATGTGAACCGCGGGGCCGTCTTTTTTGACCGTGCTTCTGCGGCGGCGGTGATATCATGGGAAGCCCTTGCTGCCCCTCTCAGGCAGCGGCCGCTGCCGCCGCGGCGGCGTGCCCACCAACGATTAATGCGAGAGAATCGATCAGGGATTGTCATCATGTGTAGCGGCAGAGGCAGCTTCATCACCTGCTGAAAAATCCAAGCGTGAAAAAACCCCGACTGCTCACGTGAAGAAAAAAATGGGCAGGGATACTGTAAGCGTCCCGGTTCGCTTTCTGTCGCCATTATGAGAGGGTATTCGCACCCATGGGGGCCCGTACACCTTTAGACCCGCTCCTATACCGGTACTCTTTTGGGTTCCGGCATGTGGAAAAAATGATCATAGATAGGAAGAAAAGGCTTGGAAGGCGGAAACCGGGAGATGGTGTCACGGCGGCGCGCAGGATCCGTCCCTCCACAGGTGCTTTTATGGGTTTCAGGGGGCGCGTCCGGGCGATGATCAAGATTACAAAAGAGGAGTTGGAGGACGGCCAGGGTGTAGCATCGCGCACGGAGCCCCTCGACCTGTTCTGGCAGGGCATCAGGGCAGACGAGACTAGAAGGACGTACACGCGCACGCTCAAGCGTTTGTTGTGCGGCATGCTGGAGGAGGTACTGGAGGGCACGTTTGAGGAGCGCGCGGCGCAGCTCGTACGGCTGGGCAAAAGCGATCCGGACCGCGCACTGGACCTCATACTGCGCATATCAAAAAAGATCCGCGGACGCAGCGCGCTGCCGCACGACCATCCCGACTACTTTAACCCGTCGGGCGTTTCCAACTATTTCAAGCCGCTCAAAAAGCTGTTCGACATGAACGGCATCTCCATGCCGTGGAAGCGCGTGTACTCGACGTTCCCAGAGTCCGACAACATTACCGAGTCGCGCGGGTGGGACAGGACGGAGATACAGTCCATGCTCCGGTTTGCCAGGGGGTCGGCCGACAGGGCCGCTATACTGGTAGCGGCCAGCTCCGGCATGAGAGTCGGGGGGTTTGAGCTGCTGCGGTGGTCGGATCTCAGGCCGATATACCGTGTCGCTGCCGGTGGCGGTGGCAGCAATGATGATGGTAATGGTGACAGCGCCGCCCTCGGCTTTGAGAACAACGGCGGCGACGGCGCGGCAGAGCCCGTCTGCGCGCTGCTCACTGTATACGGCCGCACAAACGCGAGCTACCCGGCATTCATCACGCCGGAGGCGTACGCCGCGGTAATGGACTATCGTAACGTGTGGGCTACAGAGGTCGGCAGGCCTCCGAAGCCAAGCGATCCCATCTTCAAAAAGGTCGGAAGCCTGCCCGAAAAAACCACTCCCGCCCTGATCAAAAAAAGGATCGAAAAGGCGGCGCGCGCTGCCGGATTGCGCGATTCCGGCAGAAAATCCCGCAACCTGTTTGACGTACCCATCATGAACGGCTTTAGGCGGTTCTGGAACAAGGCGTGCAAGGAATCGTTGTCAAGGGAGTCGCCCCTGTCGTCTTTGATAAGGAAGGAGTACATGATGGGGCACGTCGGTCTGGTGAGCCTGGACCGCAACTACTTCAAGACGCACGTGATGGAGCTGGCCGAAGAGTATCTGCAGTCGGTGCCGAACCTGACGATTGATGACGCGGCGCGGTTACGACTGACAAACGCAAGGCAGTCCGAGAGGATATTACTGTTGGAGGATGAAAAGGACCGCGAGATTGCAAAGCTGCGCCTCATGGTAGAGCAGCTTGCGTGCAGGATCGAGTCTTCCTCCAGTAGGTGATGAGGCTTTTATGCACCCGCGGGACTGGCAACAGGGTCAGGAAAACGTGTCTCATATGCTCACGTGTCTTGGACGCGCACTCTAACGCGGAGATCATCACATGTTCACGCAGCCTCATATCCTGCACGCGCATAGAAAAGCCGCACCAAACCGCGCAACAATTCGCCCACCAGAACCGTATCATGCCGAACAGCCTTGACGAGGCCATCAGAAAGAGCGCCGTCACGCCTAAGATGAAAGTCATGCTTGGCGTCGACGATATCAAGGGGGACTTGCAGAGACGGATGCTCATCCTGAGCGCATACGAGACGAGAACATTGCCGGTGTGTGTGAGATACACGACGCCATTAACAGGTTCTACCACGTGGCTAGATGTATTCGGTGTACGAACAGTCTAACAACATGACAGGATCTAGAACTAGGACGGGCGCAGTATAATAAGAAGCACGTCGATGAAACAACATGCTTCAAGCTAAAAAAGGCGGAGGCGGTGGCTGGCCCAGCAAGAACCCCGGCAAGCCATCCGGCGGCGGCAGAGACAACAACTAAGGCGTTTTTTGCCCCCGTATGGGGGCCTTCCTACTCACTGTCGATTTTTTTATTCCAGAAGATGTCAACTAGGATACTCGGGTCATGTAGACGGATTCCTATCGGCATCAATTCGCCTGCTGGAGGTACTGCTTGGATCCTGCATGTGGCCTCCCAAGATCGGGCCACGGTAAGCTAGTCCACAACGTACTGTTTTGAGATAGCGGCAATCATACATCCTTGAAGATCGTTCCCTCTGTGTGGAGGTCAGTCTTGGTGACGTATTGCCTTAGTAGCGGAAACAATACGCTAGTCTCGAGGTGGCAGCTGTCAGATGTCCTAAAACCGTACATGGTACGGTTCAGACGGAGCACGCGTGCGTTCATGTCAAAGATCAGCTTGACGTTCAGTTCGCCCAGCTTGGTGTGTCCACTCAAACGTCGCCGAGAGTGCGGCCACACACTTTTTGTCATATATCGCCAAGCGCCCAATCGCCTTATCTTGGAGGCCAACTCCACTAGTTCGGCCTCGCCTTTGAGATTGGTTCCGACTGTCGACTCGAGCCCCGACAACGTGAGGACGCGAAAGTCGGAGTAATCGTCAAAGGCATCGATTACCAAGATTCCAGCTTTGTCCCGGGTGTTGACACGTTGCATCATATGCCGAATGTTGCAGTATCGAGTATAAAAAAGAAGGAGTGGGAGGTTGTTTACTGGATCGAGTTGAGCGTTACGTCCGCTATTATCTCACTGCCTGCTGCAACGGATCTTATGGTGGATTCATGTACCGTTGCAGAGGACGGGTTGACACTTGTGATGCGCACGTTTTTCTCTACAGGATCCCAAAAGACCTGACCACGTTCCGTTTGCCCGTACATATCAAGAGTGGCTTTGGCTACGCCCGGGTTGCTCAATGTGAATGTGGTGAATGGCCGGATCCTATCTTGGCTACTACTAACCACGGCTGTCGACGTAAGCTGGTCACCCTCATTCCTCAAGGATTCCCAGTCGCCATAGACAGACGTGGGCCAGAATCCCCACAACCAGTAGGTGTATCCAGCAATAAACCATAGTGTTTGTGAGCAACCGCAGCTGGTAGTAGCTGCGACATCCTCTGTTTGGCTGTTCTCATTCGGTACCGTTGGTATATTGATTGTGGTCCAGTAGTCCGTGTTGGTTTCCCACTGTTCCGGTGTCGCTATGCCGTGCGGATTCAACTCGGTAACTATGGCATCAAAGTTTGTTTGTAGTTCCGTTATTTCCAACCGTTCTGCTTCTGTCGGGTTCTCTTTGTCCTGCAATGCATCCATTCTTTCCCAGATCTGTTTTCCTTCCAGTGCTTTCTGCTTGATCTCTTCGGAAAACTCCGCGTAAGCAAGATCCGTCATGCCAAACGACAGGATCGTGACTGCAATCAAGGAGGCAAACAAGACCGCTTTAGTTGTCTTCGAAGTTGTTCTATTCATTGATTGGACAGCTGCATGTCAGCTAATAAGCAAGATGTCCACACCGTATCACATTGTGCCACAATGTGCCACAAACATGCTCAAAAGATAAAATAATGCATAGTAATCTGAAAAAAGAAGTGATAATTGTTGCGACTGACTGGCGGGGGCCCCTGCCAGCATGTGAAGACGGCTTGGACACGCAATTCGTAAAATTTGACGCAGGGTGTCAAAAGTCGGTGCACCGACTGTGAGTTGTGAAAACGCACGGAAAGGTGCACCGACAGGTATTCGATGCATCTCTATTTAACACATCCACACGCAGGCGGCCCGGCACGAAGGTGCATGTTTTTTGAGGGCGGCGCGGGTGGAACGGGGGGACGCGTTCATGCCCGACGTGCCCCTGGCAGACCTGCACGCCGCCTTCCGGCGGGAAAGGCCCGGCAAGTCACGGGACAGGCTGCAGGCCGCAGTGCAGCG
>JAJEHG010000042.1 GCA_022823825.1 Nitrosopumilaceae archaeon
CGTCGGGGGACGGGGCGGTACGCTGACAGGGCGGCGCGCCCGCGCATGCCGCGCGCCGTCCCCCGATAACCAAGGGAACCGTACTGCGGCCGGGTCGCTGCCACCCGTGCCTAGGCCCGAATTTGACCTGAGCTTATACACTGAATCCACCCCGAACCGCCTCTATAATTTTATATAGCGTCCTCCGACGCACCACACACATGGAATACGTCTATGCGGCACTGCTCCTTCACAAGCTCCAAAAGGATGTAAGCGAGGAGAACGTCAGTTCCGTCATAAAGGCGTCGGGCGCAGAGGTCAACGAGGCGCAGGTAAAGTCCCTAGTGGCCGCCCTGGCAGACGTCGACATTGACGAGGCCGTAAAGGCAGCCCCGGTCGCGGCAGTCGCGGCTGCGCCTGCTGCGGGAGCGGCAGACGCGGGCGAGGCGGCAGAGGCCCCCAAGGAAGAGGAGAAAAAGGACGAGGGCAAGACCGAAGAGGCCGCCATGGAAGGGCTCTCATCACTCTTCGGATGATGGCCGCAGGCGCACCCATTCACCACAACCCAACGGCGCGTGACACCTTTTCACAGGTATGGTACAGGCCGGCTGCATCAGCATCATCCTTAAAGTCTGGATGCACGCATGACGTGCAATGCCGGCAGGTGGTGGCAAGGGCGGGGCAAGAAGATGGATACTCTCAGTGGCGCCCGGCATGTGGCGCGCGATAGAGAGGAACGGGGCGTACGCGACCGCGTCGGCGCCGGAGATCTCCAAGATAAGGAGGGGCGACCGCGTCGCGTTCTACGTGCTCGGCACCGGCAGGTTCAACGGCATATTCGAGGTTTCGGGAAGATGGCACGAGCCCACACTCAGGTGGCCCGTCCGCGTTACGGACGAGGCGTGCATGAGGCGCGTCAGGACGGGAACCGCGACCATACGGGGCATGCTGCCGTCGCTGCACCTTGCAAAAAAGAGCAGGTGGGTGGGGCTGCACCTGCACGGCGGGCTTGCAAACTACGGCAGGCCCATATCCGCATCGGACTACCGGACGATATCAGAGCACATGAAAAGGAATCCCCGGCTGGCAGTGTGACCTGTGTGTAAGAGTGGGCACAGGTCGGCAGGATAATGCAGTGAGGGCAGCCGCAGGGTACTGGAATTCCCGCGCGGCACTATTGTGGTTCGTACCCTTTTGCGCTCTGCGCGAGGGCCTTTGCCCGGGCGTCGGCCCTCTGCAGTACCTGCTCCCGGGTTTCATCCGTGAGGTATCCGGATTCGACGGACAGCGAGCGCGCCTGCTGCGAGGCCTTTGCAAGTATCTGCGCGGCGTTCTCCGGGGTCACATAGGCGGCCTCCACTGACAGCGAGACTGCCTCCCGGTGCGCCAAAATTACAGAGTCACGGAACGCCTCCACGTCTATCGCCAGGTCGCCCTCAGCGTATACCAGCCCGTCCTCGAGCGCCGCATAAAGCGATATGCCGGCCTCCACTGGCTTTATGTCAAGCTTGCCCAGTATGGACGCAAGCTTGTCGTTTATCACCTCGCCCTTGTGCACTGGCGTCGTATCCTTTGATATCCATATCGTGCCCTGGTCTATCTTTGTGGGGATGCCGGCCTCCTTGAACTCCGTAAGCATGGGTCCGGGAGCGATTCCCGTGTTCATCTCGGGCACCACCACGTCCATGCTGGAGGTGTCCCCGCCGCGCGCGGCCATCATTATCTTGTTCTTTCCGAGCAGCATGTTGAGGCGGAACGGCGACATGTCGGTGAACATCAGCATGCACTGGCCCACGAGCTCCTTTGCAATACCTGCGATGCCCGGCATGTCGAGCCCCTGGAGCGCCTTTTTTGCCACCCTGTCCTTTATGTTTACAAACAGCACGTCGTCCTTGAGGGTCTTGCGCAGCGGAAGTATCTGCGCCCCCCGCACCTTGTCAAGCTTGACGAGCGCCAGCACCCTGTACTTTTTAGGAAGGCTCTGGATCTGCTGGTACATCTGCGTCTTTTTTGGCGAGTATGCGGTCCTGTTCTCATGCAAATCTCTTCTTGGCCTCCTGTATCTGCTTGATTGGCCTGCCCATCGTGGTCTTTATTATCACGCGTTTTACGTTCTTCTCCCCGTTTGGAAGTTTTCGCTCTATTGCCCCCAGCACGGCATGGGCGTTTACCGCCAGGTCCTCGTCGCTCATGGTCTCGTCCCCGATCTTGCACGATATCGAGAGAGACGCGCGCGTCCTCACCCTGATCGACGATCTGAACCTCTCAAGAAACGACTCGATGGGTGCGTTGAACGGAACCGGGGTCGGCATCTTTCCGCGCGGCCCGAGCAGCTGGCCCAGTGCCTTTCCGACGGCGGGCATCATCTGCGTGTCGGCAAGGAAAAAGTCGTACTTGTTGATGAATTTGCGCGACTCACGCTTGTTTGCCGCAAAGCCGTCAAGCTCGTCGCCGCCCACTACCGCGTCGGCGTTTGCCTGCTTGGCCTTTTGGCCCATGTCACCGCCTGCTATCACGCAGACCGACGCGGGGGAGTTGGTCTTTGGCAGCTGCACGGTTTCGTTTATCGCAAACCCCTTTTTGACGTCTATGTCCTTGAATGCCACTACAAGCTCCACGGACTGGGTAAAGTTGCGCTTTTTCTGCCCCTCGGGCTCCTTTGCGTCCTTTATCAAACCGGCAAGCTGCGCCTCTGCAATCATTACGCAACGCCTGATATGGTGCCTATTTAAAACCGTTTACGGATTGCCGCAGATCCGCCGCGCAGGGTTCGCCTGCCAAGGCGTTTCCGTACCGTCTGGCATACCGACGGCGACGGGGGCCCGCCGCCCCGGACGCGCTAGCGCGTGGCAGGGGTCACGACGCAGACGGACGGCGTCAGGCGGCGGCATTCGAGCCGCCGCACTCGACTGTAGACGTCCCAACGACAAGTCGCCGTAGCCTGCAACTACCTGTTCCCGCCTGCTTGGCGCGAAGGCCGGCCGCGGAGGGGGAAAGCAACAGTAGCCGCGTCTTCTTCTTCTTCGCTATGCGTCAGGACGGAGACACGATCCCACACATCCAATAGGTTTATTCCACATCAAAAGTTTAGAACCGCATGACATATGGCACGGCCCTGAGCAGTGCAGGGCCCGAGCTGTCGCGCATAATGAAGAGGTGCGAGGCAAACCATACGGACAGGGAATTCCTCCTAAAGAATGCGAGAGGGATCATAGGATTGTGCAGCAGGTCCATAGTGTCGGTCCACAGGGGCGACATGGAACAGGGGACAAAGCAGCTTGACCAGGCGCGCGCATTGTTCAAGAGATACAAGGCAAAGGCTGGAAAGGGAGGACTACGGCAGCACCTCGCGGTGCCAGAGCAGGAGATAACAGAGGCCGCATGCCTGATTGCAGTAGTACGCAAGAAGCGGATTCCCACGCCCAGAATGCTCGGTGTTGCAGATGTCCCGTACGTGCTAGGACTGCTTGATGCCATAGGCGAGATGAAGCGCCTGACGCTTGACATGATGAGGTCCGGTAAAACCGGCGAGGCCGAGCGCATATTCGAGGTTACTGTGGAGATGTATGACGAGCTTGCAGGCTTTGCCATATATGGCAACAGCGTCAAGGATGTCAGAAAAAAGATAGACGTTGCAAGAATAACGATAGACGGCATGAGATCCGTAGTCGCGGGAGCGCGGGAGAGCGGCGCCCCCCTCGCAGTCAGATGAGGCGCGCCCAGACCCGCGCAGTCAGGCACGCTCAGTACGGTCTGCACCATGTGTGCATATTATGGCAGGGGCCGCATGACACCCGGCGGCGGCCGGGCATGCGCCGCACGTGTGGATTTGTGCAAGAATTCCAACGATATCATGGGCTGTAGTCAATATTTCCAAAAAACCGATATTTTTTGCAAAAAAACTAGGTATATTAACATGGAATTTTCATGCCGATTATTGAAGCAGTTTGACAGCCTGGACATGAGGCTCCTGTACGAGCTTGCCGCAGACAGCTCCGTCTCCGTCCCCGCGCTGGCATCAAGCATGGACGTCAGCACGTCGGTGCTGTACAGCCGCATAAAGAGGCTTGTCAAAAAGGGACTTATCAAAAAATACACCATAGTCATAGACGACAGCCTGCTCGGCGTCGGGGTGAGGGCGTCGGTGGGTATAAAGCGCGACCCAAAGCTCAAGGAATCCATACACGACAGCCTAATGGAGGCGCAAGAGGTCGAGTCGATATCAGAGGTTACCGGGCGGTTTGACATCATGATAAGGGTGCATGCAAGGAACCTCGAGGAGCTCCACTCCATAGTGATAGAAAAGATCGGCAAGATAGTGGGCATACAGAGCACAGAAACGCTGGTGGAGCTGCAAAAGACGGAAAAGGATCCCGCCTATTTGATAGAGGGGCGGCAGTAGAGGCGCCCGTACATAGCAGAGTATGGCGATCGCCGCCGCTACACAGCAGCAGTAGCTACGGCCCGAGCCGCATGTCAAGAGGCAAACTTTTCATCCCACTTGCCGTCGTCAATCTCGGCCGTAATCTCCTTGGGTGTCTTGCCCTCTATCTTGACCCCGAGCGCAAGGCACGTCCCCACGACGGTCTTTGCAACCGACTTTAGCGACGACGCGTAAGAGGCCTCCAGCTTGGTGCCTGCAACCTTTGCAACCGCATCCATAGTAATCTCGCCGGCCCATTCGGTTCCGGACGCGCCCGATCCCTTCTGTATGCCGGCCTCCTTCATGACGAGGGCAGCGGCAGACGGGATGCCGATCTCTATCTCGTACTTTTTGGTGTCGCTGTCCACCACCACCGTCACGGGCACCTTCATGCCCTCAAAGTCCTTTGTCTTTTCGTTGATGGCGCCGATAACCTCCATTATGTTCACGCCTAGCGGGCCCAGCGCGGGGCCCAGCGGAGGCCCCGCAGATGCGGCTCCGCCCGTTACCAGTGATGAAATCTTTTGCTCGCCCATTGTAAACCCGCCTTTCTATGAAAAATTTAACCCTTTGCCGCCGTCGTCGTCACGCCCCGTTTGAGAGCTTGAGGTAGTTTGCATCCACCGTGACAGGCAGCTGGTATGCGGCATCAAGCAGCACCACCGTGGCTTCCTCCTTCTCGGCGTCAATCCTGGTTATCGTGGCCTTCATGCCCTTGAACGGCCCGCCGGTAATCTCAATCACGTTATCGACCTCGAGCTGCGAGATGGTGGACTTTTTGACCAGGTATCCCTCGATGTCGCCAAAATCAAGCTCTCCTCGGAGCTGTCCGCGTATGTGCCGGACGCCGTCGACGGCCATGAACGCGTCGTTCGGGCTCAGGGCCTCTATGACCACGTATCCCTTTAGGTTCTCCACGAGCATGACCGACTGTATGTTCACCTTGTTGGCGTTGGCCTTTGCCTCCAGCAAACGCATGACCACTTTCTCCTGGCCCCCGGTGGTTCTAATTGCAAACAGGTGTGACTCTATCTCCTCGGACAACTCTACCTACCAAACGTGATTACTGAGAATACGAACTGTATTATGAATCCTATAGTACCCACACCGGCGATTCCAAGCAGAACAAGCCTCAGGTGCTGCTGGTATTCGTCCCGGTCAGGCTTTTTGGCCATCTTCATGGTGTTGGCCATGTTCTTAAGCGTATGCCTCGGATTGAACCTCAACGGGGAAAATTAATAGGGTTTACTTATATCTGTTCTTTATGGAACTGTTGGTCGCGTTTGATGACGATCCGGCCGGAAGCCGCATGGCAGCCCGCCTTGCAGATAATATGGAGAGTGACGGGCCGGTCAGGGGTGACGCGGACGCCAAGTCCGCATACGACGCCCGCGTCTCGGGCTTCTGGCGCTCCAGACACTATGACATGATAACCATATCCACCCCCGCCATATCCGCAGACTGGCTGGAGGAGACGGAGGTGGCAAGGGCCGGGGGATACGACGGATACGTCTTTCTATCAAGGCACTCGGCAGAATCCGGCGTGCTTGCACTGACGTGCCACAGCACCGGCAACTTTGGCAAGGCCGAATTCGGCGGAAACGACTCGGAGGTGGCGCTACCGCACCCCCACCTGCAAAGGGCATACCTGCGCAAGATACACGAGGGGAAGGAGAGAGGCGGCAGGTTCGGAGAATTCGACATCACCATAGAGGCCACGCACCACGGACCCAGCGCGCTCGGCAGGCCGGCGCTGTTCATAGAAGTCGGAACCACCCCGGAGCAGTGGAACGACGACGCGCTGTGCGGCATGGTGGCAGACGCGGTACACGAGACCATATCATCCGGAGTGGATACGAGCAGTCCGGTGGCAGTCTGCTTTGGCGGAACGCATTATCCGCAAAAATTTACAGACGAGATTCTGCACGGCCAGCGCGCGCTCGGAACCGTGATCCCAAAGAGAGCCATGCCGCAGATAGACGACGCGCTGTTCCGCCACATACTGGAGCGCAACAGTATGGCGACAGAGGCGCTGCTCGACTGGGGCGGCATTCCAGGATCCGACAAGGGTAGACTTAAGAGGCTGCTGGCAGAATCGGGGCTGGAGGCAAGCAAGGTATGACCGCAGCGCCGGGTAGGATGGCAACGGGAAACAGGCCGGCGGCAGAATCATCGGCGGCAGCAACGGCGTCATCGTCATCGTCGCCAGACTCATCGTTGTTGGAAGCGGCACCAGAAGATACAACAGCACGCCAGCTTGGAGAATTAGAACAGAGGGTGTACGGCATGCTTGCAAGGGTTCCAAGGGGCAAAATCACCACATACAGCGAGCTTGCAAGGGCGGCAGGCCTCAAGAACGGACAGCGCGCAGTGGGCAGGATTATGAGCAAAAACCCATACCCGTCCATAATACCGTGCCACAGAGTCGTCAGGTCCACAGGGGACGTTGGCGGGTATGCCTACGGGACGGAGGTAAAAGAGGAGATGCTTTCAAGGGAGGGCGTCGCGCTGGGCGGCGGCCGCATATCGGACATGGACAGCGTAATGCACAGGTTCGGCTAGTCGCGCGCAGGAGTGGAGGACTCCCTACGCTCCTTCGTCTCTTCCATCAACGCCCGCAGATGGGCCTTGTTTCGGACGGTGTTTCCGCCGACCTTTTTGTACAGCATCCAGAACTCGGAGTTTGTAATGTCGTTCCTGACCTTTGCAATCTTGAGTAGCCTCCTGAGCGCCCTGACCTTTGCGACGTACACCTCTTTTTTGCCCACGCGCGCCCCCTTGCGCCCATGCTTTGAGCCCTGCGTCGTGCCGCGCTTGTTGCGCTGGGCCTTTTTGGTGTGCGCCCTGCCGCGGGAGGTTCCGGTGAACGGCTTGACAGTAATGGTATTTGCAGTCACCAGGCTCCGTATCTCGTTCCGGGTTATTGCATTTGAGACGTCCTCGAGGTGGTCCTCCGAGAGCCTTACGCGGTGGACGCCGACCCCCAGCACGCGGGCCGCCAGCCTCTTCTTGGCCTTTAGGTTAACTACCATCGGCCCTTACCCTCGCGTTGAATATCTTGAACTTTAGTGACACGGCCCTTGCCACAATCTCACGGCGTTTGCGCGTGCCGACCCCGTGGCCGATGCGGACGCCGTCCTTTTTGGAATCCAGACTGTCAAGGTCGGACGGGTTGTATACCAGGTTGTCCGTGTATCCCGACGGGTGGAGTCCGAGTGCGTCCCTAGGCCCCCCATAACCGATCTTTACAAGCCCGGGGCGTCCGCGGCTCTTCTGCTTCCGCTGGTGGTTGTCTATCCCCTTTGGCTTGCGCCACCCAGTCTGCAGGCGGACGTATCTCCAGCTCTCCGGACGCACAAAGTCCGGGTTGCGTTCCTTTTGCGCGGCTCGCCTCTGGAGCAGGGCCTTGTTTATTGGCATGCGGGGCCTGCAGGATTTTTAAATAAATACGTTGCCGGCAGGCGGCGGCAGACACGGGGGCAACCCCTCCAAGAAGGACGAGGCGGCAGATGCAGACACGGCGAAGACGGGGCGGCGGCAGAGCGGTCCGAACTCGGCGCGGGCCTCGGCCAAAAATAGGACGGCGGTACTCAAAAGGGGCCACGGGGATGCGCGACGGCTCGCAAAGGATAATAAGGTAATTTCAGGGGGATCGAATCATCTTGAATTCCACACACGACTCGGCGGCCGCCACCACATATGCAGGACCGGCCGCGGCCACATACCCAGGAGGCGCGCGCACCTGACGCAGGAGCTTGGCGACTCCGACGCCGCCTTTATGGCGCAGATCGAGGAGTTTGGGATTCGCGCCGCAGGCATACACAGGAATCCGGGCGCAAAGGAACTGATGCACCAGACGGTAAAGCGCGGCGAGGGCTCAATATGTTCGACGGGTTCGATTACGGTAAATACGGGAAGATACACGGGCCGCTCCCCCGACGACAGGTTCATCGTGGACGATGAGACGACGCACGGTACGGTGGACTGGGGCAAGATCAACCACGGGTTTTCGCCAGAAAAGTTTGACGCCCTGCTCGATAGGATGAAGGAGCACGCCAGGGGCAAGGAGCTCTTTGTGTTTGACGGGTTTGCCGGGGCCGACCCCGAGCAGCGGCTGCCCATAAGGGTGATAAACGACCGAGCATGGCAGAGTCTCTTCAGCAGCTGCATGTTCATACGCCCCACCTCAGAGGAGCTAAAGGCGCACCGCCCGGAACTCACCGTCCTGTGCACAAACGACTTTGACGCCGTACCCGAGAGGGACGGGACCCGCTCAAACGCGTTCATAATAATAAACCTCTCAAAGAGGATCGTGATAATAGGGGGCACCAGATACGCCGGCGAGATAAAAAAGTCGGTATTTTCTGTAATGAACTACCTCCTGCCCGACCGCGGCGTCTTTCCCATGCACTGTTCTGCAAACATCGGCAAGAAGGACAACGACACGGCCCTCTTCTTCGGACTGTCAGGCACGGGCAAGACCTCGCTGTCAGCCGATCCAGACAGGATGCTGATAGGCGACGACGAGCACGGATGGTCCGACGACGGCACGTTCAACTTTGAAGGCGGCTGCTATGCAAAGTGCATAAACCTCAGCAGGGAGGCAGAACCGGAGATATGGGACGCGATACGCCCGGGCGCCGTCCTTGAAAACGTCGCGCTGGGGCCCGGAAACGTCCCGGACTATTCGGACAGCTCGCTGACGGAGAATACAAGGGCAGCGTACCCGCTTGAGCACATTCCGGGAGCAAGGATACCAAGCGTGGGCGGAAACCCGCGCGTCGTGGTATTCCTGACTGCCGACGCGCTGGGGGTGCTGCCGCCCGTCTCCAGGCTGACTGCCGACGGGGCGATGTATCACTTCATGTCAGGGTATACAAGCAAGCTTGCAGGCACCGAGCGCGGCATAAAGGAGCCAAAGTCGGTCTTTTCGGAGTGCTTCGGGGCCCCGTTCATGCCGAGGCCCGCATCCGTATACGCAAAGATGCTCGGCGAGAAGATTGCAAGGCACAAGTCCTCGGTGTACCTGATCAATACGGGCTGGTCAGGCGGCCCCTACGGGGTTGGAAAGCGCATAAGCATCAAGTACAGCAGGGCGATGGTGACGGCCGCACTTACGGGCTCCATAAACGACGCCCCGTACGTGCACAACAATCTGTTCAACCTGGACGTTCCAAGCGCCGTGGACGGCGTGCCGCCTGAGATACTGGATCCGCGCAACACGTGGGAATGCAAGGACACGTACGATGCCACGGCCGGGAAGCTGGCCCAGATGTTCGTAGACAACTTTGCGAGATTTACGGGCGTGCCGCCCAACATAATAGCTGCAGGCCCGTCCCCGGACGCGGCCTCATAGCAGTCACCGGTTCTGGCCCCCGCGCGCGTGGAATGCCACGCCCAGCGCGCCTATCACGGCCACCACGGCCGCGATTATCGCAATCTGCCGCATCGGCAGGGACTCGGACGGTGAGAATGCGGCGCGCTGCGGCGCGTCACTGCCCGGATGGTCGGGCGTCGGCGCGTCCGGCCCGTCGGGATATCCGACGCGTATCATGTCGTACGCGGCGTACGTGTCGTTGCCGGACGTTATCCTTGCGTCTATCCAATACGTGCCATTCTGCAGCACCTCAAGCGAGGGGTGCGCCCCGTCCGCAGGGGTGGCCGTGACGGAGACGGACTCCTCAGAGACGCTGTCAATTACGTCAATCTTTACAAACTCCCAGCCATCGGGGTGCGACACCGCAAGGTCCAGGCGTCCGGCCGCGTTGGCGCCCCGCAGGTCCGAGTACGACACGGTCGCGTCAACAGAGCCGCGCGTATGGTGCAGCAGGAACGGCACCGCATACTCGGAGCCGTTGTACGTTATGACGACGCGTCCCTCGTGCTCCCCGTACGGCCCGTGCCCCAAGGGCGCCGGTGAGGGGCCGGCGTCGACGGCACCGGTGTCGTTGTATGTGACCGTCATGCGGGCAAGGACGGAGTCGTGTTCGATCGAGTGTGAAAAGTCCACAAAGCTCGGCCCCTCAAACCGGACGCCAACCAGTCCGGCCTCAAGGGGAACCCTCTTGCCGTCGCCTACGCCGCTCACGCCGCCGCCATCATGCGGGGCCGCGAGCCTCACCGAACGCAGCCCGAGCGTCACCTCAGAGGCACGGTCCTTCTCCGACGTGGCAAGCACAAAGCTCGGCGGGAGTACCGCGATGTCAGCCCCGTACGCCCTCGTGATGTTGAGCCGCCCGGAGCCGGTCTCGTGTATCGACAGTTCCTGCCCGTACGCGTCCATGACGGGGTCGGCGGTATTCATTATGATGGACTTTAACTCGTGCCTGTCAAGCCCGGGGTTTCTCTCCAAAAGCAGCGCCGCGGCGCCACTTGCGTGCGGCGCCGCGTAGCTGGTCCCGCTCATTATCTCGTACACGGAGCCGGCCTGGGTGGTGTTGATGTACGCGCCCGGGGCCACCACGTCGGGCTTGATGAAGAACGGCATGACCGGCCCCCGCGAGCTGAAGTGCGCCACAAAGTCGGGATTGTGGAACAGGTGGAGCAGCGCGTCTGAGGCGGTGCCGTTGGCCAAGAATTCCAAAAGCTCGAGTCCCTCCCCGCGCTCCATTGACACCACGGGTATGCGGGGCTCGTATCCGGGCTCCGCAAACTCGTGGGCGAGCTCGCCGAGGAACATGCCGTCGACGTTGTTGTATACAATCAGGGCGGCCGCGCCCGCGTCTGCGGCGTGCGACTCTTTGAGTGAAAAGTACAAGAGCTCGCCCTCCACGTCGCTTCCGCGCTCGGCAATCACAATGGCGCCCCTTGCATCAACGTCCTCAAAGTCAGACTCCTTGGCATATCCGGCATGCACGAGCCCGGCGTCGATCGGCTCGGCGAGGGACTCAGAACCGACCATGGGTATTACCGTATATGAGAAGGAGCCTGCAACGTCCAGGGTCGCGACCAGGCTCGACGACAGGTTGTTGTACGTTGCCCCCACCGTAAGGGAGCCGCTGCTGCGCCCCGGGCTCCCAATCGTGGATGCCCCGGGCCCGTCGTTTCCGGCCGCCACCACCACAAGCACGCCGCGCCTGAGCGCCTCGTTTATCGCGTCCTCGATCACGCTGTTCTTGGTGCTTATGCCCATGCTGATGTTTATCACGTCGGCGCCGTCCTCGACGGCCCTTGTGACGGCCCTGGCGATAAGCTCGGAGGAGACGTTACTGCCGTCCTCGGACACCTTGTAGGCAAGTATTCTCGACTCGGGGGCAACGCCCCGGAGGCTGCCGTCGGCCGATGCCACTCCGGCCACCTGCGTGCCGTGCCCGTCCGTGTCAAGAGGTGCGTTTCCATCGTCGCCCCACAGAAAGTTATAGCCGCCGGCTACCTTGCCGTCCCCCCGCCATCCAAGCATGTCCGGATGCTCGTAGTCGACCCCGGTGTCGATTACTGCAATCAGTATGCCCTCCCCGCCTATGCCGTCAAGCCGAGGGACGTCGGCCCCCACAAACGGCACGCTCCGCTCAAGGTATGTCCGGATCCCGTCACCCCCGCCGTGCGGGGAGCCCGACGACGCCATCACGGCGACGACGAGCGCGGCCGTAATCGTGGCGAACGTCACGACCGCGGCAGCAGATGCATGGGGGCGCGCAGACCGTTTGCCGCCGCGCATCCTGCAGGAATCGCGTCCGGTGCTGCCAGAGGGCCACATGACGTGTCCCTCTTGCACGTCAGGTAAAAACGATTGCAGGGCCGCGGCTGCACCGGCGCGGCTGCGCCGCGGCCGGGTGAAAAACCAATAAATTACGTCCCAAAGGGGTCCAGCCATGGGAAAATACACACTTCCTGAGATGCCCTACGCGTACGACGCGCTAGAGCCACACATAGACGCAAGGACCATGGAGATACACCACACCAAGCATCACCAGGCGTATACGGACAAGCTGAACGCGGCTCTTGAGTCGTGTCCGGCCGAGACACAGGACAAGGACATACTAGACATACTGGCAGACATCGGCTCCGTGCCCGAGGACAAGAGGGGCGCAGTCAACTTCAACGGAGGAGGCTACGACAACCACAGACTCTTTTGGAACAACATGAAGCCCAACGGCGGCGGGGAGCCCGGCGGTGCCGTGGCAGACGCCATAAGCAGCGCATTTGGAAGCTTTGCCGACTTTAAGGAAAAGTTCAGTTCGACTACGGCCGTAGTCCAGGGTAGCGGATGGGGCTGGCTCGTATACAATCCCGAGTCAAAAAAGGTCCAGTACAAGTCCATGCCCAACCAGACAAGTCCCAGAACCGAGGGGCTCGTGCCCCTTTTGGGATGCGACGTCTGGGAGCACGCGTACTATCTCAAGTACCAGAACAAGAGGCCCGACTACATCGCGGCCTGGTGGAACGTGGTCAACTGGGACGAGGTAGACAAGAGGCTTGCTGACGCGTCCTGACCTTTGCGTACATCATTCATTTTTTTAGACTTTGAACAGGGCGGGGCGGCCGCCGTTTTCCATCACCGTTTATAACCATCAAGGGGGCATGACGGCACATGAGCGGCGGCGGCGGCGGCAGTGTGACCCCGGAGCAGATGGCAGAGCAGATGGCCGCGGCCATAAAGGCAATGGAGGACCAGCTTGAGATGGTAATCCGAAACGAGGAGGCGGCGGTCAGGGCGCGCGCGGCCGCAGTCAGTGCAGCAGAGTCAGTCAGGCAGATCAGTGGGAATGAAACCGGCGGCGCGACCTCAGAATCGCCGTCCGGGACCCTGCTTGCCATAGGCGGAGGCGTCTTTGTACAGGCAAAGGTCGCCCCGTCAGACAAGATGCTGATGGAGATCGGCTCAGGGGTCGCAGTCGAGAAGGATCCCAAGCACGTGCTGGACTATCTGGAGAACCGCATAAGGGAGATCGACGTGGCAATCAAGAACACGGGCGCCGAGAAGACAAGCCTGGCAGAGCACATAGAGCAGTACAGGATGCAGCTTAACCAAGTCATACAGTCCGCATACGGCCAGAGAGGGCATGTTTGACAAGCTGCGCGGCGCGTTTGCCGGCGTGGCAAAGAGTCTGGGCGAGAAGGAGCTAAAGGAAAAGGACATCGACGACGTGCTGTTCGAGCTTGAGATAGCTCTCCTAGAGTCCGACGTCGCAAGCGAGGTGATAGACTCGATAAAGGCAGACCTGAAAAAAGATCTTATAGGTTCGAGGGTGGAAAAATCCAGAATAACAGACGCCATAAAGTCCAGCCTGATCTCAAGCATATCGTCGCTCTTCGACTCGGCGGGCCGCGTCGACCTCTTGGATATGATCAGTAGGAAAAAGGCGTCAGGCGAGCCGTTTCTGATTCTGTTCGTGGGAATCAACGGGACAGGAAAGACCACAACGCTTGCAAAGGTGGCGCACATGCTGCAGCAGTCAAAATATTCCGTCGTCGTCGCCGCGTCAGACACGTTTCGCGCGGGCGCCATAGAGCAGCTCAAGGAGCATACGAAGCGCCTGAACCTAAAGCTTGTTGCGCAAAACTACAATTCAGATCCGGCCGCGGTGGCAAGGGACGCCGTCCTATACGCAAAGGCCCACCGCACGGACTGCGTGCTGATAGACACCGCCGGCAGGATGCAGACCAGCAAGAACCTGATGGAGCAGATTGCAAAGATTACAAAGGTGGTGGACCCCGACGTGAAGATATTTGTGGGCGACTCGCTGGCCGGAAACGACACGGTAAACCAAGCAAGGGAGTTCTACGAGCATACAAAGTTCGACGCGGCCATCCTGACAAAGGCAGACGCCGACGCCCGCGGGGGCGCGGCCCTCTCAATTGCAAAGGTCACGTCCACGCCCATACTCTACGTGGGGGTGGGGCAAGAGTATGCCGACCTGAGGCCGTTTGACAAGAAGGCGTTTCTGGAGATGGTCTTCGGAGAGGACGGCGCGGCCGGCGCCGACTACGAGGCGCCCGCGGCAAGATCTGCGCAGGCCGGAGGCGCGGAGCGGCCA
This sequence comes from Nitrosopumilaceae archaeon, assembly GCA_022823825.1. GTDB lineage: Archaea > Thermoproteota > Nitrososphaeria > Nitrososphaerales > Nitrosopumilaceae > Nitrosopumilus. The sequence goes on from JAJEHG010000042.1 coordinate 14,380, forward strand.
GAGGAGGCAGAGGAAGAAGGGATGGCAGAGGAAGAAGGGATGGCAGAGGAGCCAGATACCGCGGAAGAGGCAGCCGGTGCGGATGCGGATGTAGCGGTTGCAAAGGAGGCAGAAGAGTCCAGCCATGCGGAACATAAAGTGGTGGTGGACGAAGTAGACGCGCCACAGGAGCCATCGCCTGTGGCACCGGCGGAGCCTGCGTCAGAGGCGCCGCCAAGTGCGGAGAGACGCGAGAGTCCGCCGGAGCCCGAACGGCCCAGTGAGCCGGAACCAGTTTCAGAGGCAGAACCCGACGTCCAGAAAGCACCCAAGATCGAAGAACTCGAACCAGAGGACGCGGCACCGCCTACGCCGTCATCATCGTCATCGTCATCGTCATTATCATCATCACCACCGCCGCCATCATCGTCATCAGACGATCCGTTCCATGGAATTGCAGACTCGGACATTGCAGAATACTCTGACAGGTTTGACGTCCCACCCCCCGAGAACGACGGGGAGGCATACGTACTTGCAGAGAGGATAAGAAGATGGATTGCAGACGGCAGGCCGGACCCTGGTGACGACTACGGATCTGAGACAGACGGCGACGGGGAAGAAAAAGAAGGGGACGAAGAGGAAGACGGCCGGGATGATGACAGAAGTGATGAAGAAGAGGGCGCCCAGAAAGACTACGATGGAGGCGCAGGCCGTAACGGCAAAAAGGCCGGACAAGAGACAGAGCAACAAGATAAAAATGACACGCCCAAAAAGAAGCGCAGATTTGGATTCTTTAGAAAGGGGTGACTGGATTAGATGAAGCTTGGGACACGGCACCTGCTTACACTGTCAGAGCTGACGCCAAGGGAGCTTGCGGCGTTGCTGCGGCGCGCCTCGAGGCTAAAGTCGGATCTCAGGAGCGGCAGGCAGCACGAGACGCTCAGGCGCAGGTCGCTTGTCATGGTGTTCCAAAAACCGTCGACGCGCACACGCGTAAGCTTTGAGATAGGAATGCGCCAGATGGGCGGGCACGCAGTCAATCTGGCCGCAAGCGAGATGCAGCTGTCACGCGGAGAAACCATAGAGGATACCGCAAGGACACTTTCCGGATATGCAGACTGCGTAATGGCCAGGGTGTACGAGCACGAGATGATCGAGAGACTGGCGGCCCATTCGGACATACCCGTGATAAACGGGCTGTCGGACATGTTCCATCCGTGCCAGATCCTGGCCGACCTTATGACCATAAAGGAGAGGAAGAAAAAGCTTGACGGCCTGAGGATTGCATGGATAGGCGACGGAAACAACGTGTGCAACTCTATGATTTACGGGGCAGCGCTTGCGGGCGCGTCGGTTGCAGTGGCAACCCCGAAGAGGCATGCGCCGGACAAAGACGTCGTAAGGGAGGCACGCAGGGACACGGAGGTGGTACAGACCGAGGATCCGAACATTGCAGTAAAGGGCGCAGACGTGGTCATGACAGACACGTTTAGCTCCATCCACAACAAAGGCGCGGGACGGGCCAAGGCGTTTCTGCCAAGATACCAAGTGAACCGGAAGCTTATGGACAAGGCAGATCAAGACGCGATCTTTATGCACTGCCTTCCCGCTAAACGCGGCCAAGAGGTCACGGCAGACGTGATTGACGGGCCCCAGTCGGCAGTATGGGACGAGGCGGAAAACAGGCTTCATGCGCAAAAGGCGCTTCTCGAGGCGCTAATCCACAAGTGATCGATACATCCGCCGAGACTCCTTTGTGCCTACTGTCGGCAACTGTCGAGACCCACCACCTTGGCACGCATGGCCGGTAGGGCGGACAAGGCAGCCAACAGCCAGCAAGAGGGCCGTTTTGCCCGTTTCTGTGTCGGGCATTCCCCATCGCCGGCGACAGGATCTGCTTGTCCCGGCCCTGACGTGCGGGAGGTGTATTTTTTGACAAAGCCGCAGCTTCCTTTACGTATATAAGTCCAAATCAGAGGGTTGTCCCTATTGGCATACTCCAAGATACTGCGCAGGCTGCGCGAGCGAAAGACCAACTACAAGAAGCGGGCCACCATGCTGATCGGCAGGCACAACTTTGTTACGGTAAACATTACAAACGAGAACACCCAGGTGCAGGTACTGAAACCAGGGATGGCCGGCGACACGGTCATAGCCTCCGCCCATTCTCGGAACCTGCTCAGCCAGGGATGGAAGGGATCAAGAAAGAACCTTTCGGCTGCCTATCTTACAGGATATACGGCAGGCAAGCGCGCAATCAGAAAGGGAACAGGCACCGCCATACTATACACCGGGACAAGACGGTACACCCAGAGGATGGCCGCCGCCCTGAAGGGGGTCATAGATGCGGGCATGGACATACCTGCAGACGAGGAGACGTTCCCGCCTGAGGAAAGGATAAACGGCGAGCACCTAGCGGTAAAGAACGAGGTCGCCAAGATAAGAACCATTATAGACGGCAACGAGGCGGCAGGGTGAGATGAGTCAACAGCAGCAGCAACAGCAGCAGTCCAGAGGCCCGCCACCAAGATACGGCAGGGGGCCCGGAGGCGATCGCCCCAGGCGTCCCAGAAGGGAGGCCGAAGAGGAGGTGTGGATTCCAAAGACCGTCTTGGGCAAAAAGGTGGCGTCCGGCGAGATCACGACGCTTGAGTCCATCATAGAACAGGGACTGCGCGTACAAGAGGAGGGAATAGTCAAAAAGCTGCTGCCGGACTTGAAGACAGAGGTGGTGGACGTGGGCATAATACAAAAGATGACCTCAAACGGCCAGTCCACCAGGTTCAAGGCCATAGTGGCAGCAGGAAACGAGGACGGATACCTCGGGATTGGACAGGGCAAGTCAAAACAGATGAGGATAGCAATAGAAAAGGCCACAAGCCAGGCATACCTGAACATCAACCCGATAAAGATGGGGTGCGGCAGCTGGGAGTGCAGGTGCGACCAGAAACACTCCGTGCCGTTTCGCGTAATAGGCAAGGGCGGAAGCGTGACAGTAGAGATAATTCCGGCCCCCCGCGGACTCGGACTTGTGGCAGGCGGCAAGATAAAGCGGCTCTTGGAGCTGGCAGGATTAAAGGACGCGTGGACCACCGCAAAGGGCTCCACACCGACTATGAACTCCACGTCAAAGGCCATACTGGACTGCCTCAGGCAGACGTTCAGCCAGGGCTGACCAGGGGGATGACATGCAATGAGTGAAGGCACGGCGGCGGCAACGACAGAAGAGCAGGGCGACGGCAATAACGGCGACGGCAGTGGCAATGGCGCGTATCTGGTGGTAAGGATAAAGGGCCAGGCAGACGTCCCGTACTGGGCCGTGCACACGATGTCACTCCTAAAGCTGGAGCGCAAATACAGGGCCACAATACTGCCGGCAAAGGAGAACACACTCGGCATGCTCAACAAGATAAAACACTATGTGGCATGGACCAGACTCGATGCCGAGCTGGCCCAGGAGATCATAGAGAAGAAGGCAAGAAAGTCAGGATACCGCAGGATCACGCAGGAGGACGTCAAGGGCCTCGGGTTTGACGACACGAGACAGATGGCCGAGTCCCTCTCAAGCGGCAGTTCCGCGCTCTCAAAGCTAAAGCCCCTCAAGCCGTGGTTTGCACTGGCGCCACCCAGGCACGGGTTCCGCCGCAGCACCAAGAGGCTGGCGGGCCAAAAGGGAGTGCTTGGCGGCAACGACGAGCTCGGCGAGATAGTGCGCAGGATGATGGCGGTGGCGTAGTGATGGCGACAAGGCTTAGAAAGACCAGGAGGCTCAGGGGCGGCAGGCACATGGGGTGGGGCCAGGTCGGCCAGCATCGCGCAAGCGGGCACCAGGGCGGACTGGGCGTGACCGGCATGCTAAAGCACCACTACAGCAGCATGCTCAAGTACGAGCCGGACCACTACGGGCACAGCGCCACCAAGCCCCCGCATCCGAACACCACCAAGAGGTGGGCGGCCGTCCGCGACCTAGACGATCTCTTTGCCAAACACGGAAGCCGCGACGACAAGACGGGGCAGAACGTGCTCGACTTGGGAGCAGCAGGATACCAAAAGCTGCTCGGCGGCGGAAAGACCAACACGGCATACGCAGTCAGGATCCCAAGACTCACGGCCTCGGCAGAAGAAAAGATAAGGGCAGCAGGCGGGGAGGTTTTGCCCGCCGATGGCTGAGAGCAGCGGCAGCCTTACCGCCATACTACGGCGCGTCGTATTCAAGGCAGAACCCTACATTCCGCAGGTGCCAAAGCCAAAGAAGAAGCTCACGCTGCAGACCAGGCTCCTGTGGTGCGGCGTGGCCCTGCTCATATACATGGTGATGGGGCAGACCCCCCTGTTCGGAGCCACCACGCCGGAGTTCGACTTTCTGGCGTTTGCCAGGGTCATATTCGCGTCCCAGCAGGGCACGCTTGTCGAGCTCGGCATAGGGCCCATAGTGACGGCCGGGCTGCTCATGCAGCTGCTCCGCGGCTCGGAGATACTAAAGTTCGACTTCAAGAAACCGGAGGAGCGCGGCGTGTTCCAGACGGCCACAAAGCTAGTAACGTACATAATCATAGTGGCAGAGTCCATAGTGTACGCGGTCGCCGTCTACGGGCCCACGCTGACAGACCCGTCGGTCATGTACGTGATGATAGGGCAGCTCATGGCGGCCTCGATAATAATCATGTTCCTCGACGAGCTGATACAGAAGGGGTGGGGTATAGGAAGCGGCATCAGCCTGTTCATAATGGCCGGGGTGGCCCAGCAGATACTCTGGAGCCTGTTCAGCCCCCTGCCGGCAGGCGACGGCGGCACCATAGGGATAATCCCGTACACGGCCCAGGCGTTTATGGCCGGAGACATCTCGAACATACTGTTCAGGTCGCAGCAGCTGCCCAGCATATTCGGGCTATGCCTGACTGCGGGCGTGCTGCTGATACTCGTGTTCACGCAGGGCATGAAGATCGAGATTCCCATAGTCTCCACCAAATACAGGGGGTTCTCGGCCGTATACCCGATAAAGATGATGTACGTCTCGAACATACCCGTCATACTGGCCTCCGCGCTCACCGCAAACGCCGTGTTCGTGTTCCAGATGCTGTGGGCAAACCTCAACCCGAGGAACAACAACATATTCATGAATCTGATTGCGCAGTTCGATCCCACCAGCCCGTCCACGCCGATAGGCGGCCTCATATACTTCATCACGCCGCCAAGGGGGCTTGAGACCGCCGCGCTCGACCCAACAAGGGCCGTCGGATACGTGCTGTTCATGATAGGCATAGTGGTGGTGTTCGGCAAGCTCTGGGTGGAGTTGGGCGGACTCTCGCCGAAGAGCGCGGCGCAGAACCTGCTTGACGCCGACGTCCAGATTCCCGGGTTCCGCCGCTCAAACAAGCCAGTCGAGGCGCTCCTCAACAAGTACATCCCCTCCGTTACCATAATCGGCTCCATCATACTGGGGCTCCTTGCGGGCGTCTCAGACGTCCTGGGCGTGTTCGGGTCAGGCATCGGAATACTGCTGATGGTCGACATTCTGATAAACTACTACACGCAGCTCGTAAGGGAGCAGGTCGAAGTCGTCATGCCGCGTCTGGGGGCTCTGCTTGGCAGAAAATAAGAGGATCGTCGTGGTAGGAATACCCGGCGTGGGAAAGACCTCGCTTCTGGCAAAGATGCTGGAGATACTCGGCTCCAAGGACAGGAGCGTCACCGTAATCAGCTTTGGCACCACGATGTTCGACATTGCCAAGGAGAACGGCGTCGCAGACAGGGACCAGCTGCGAAAGCTCCCCATCTCAGAGCAAAAGGAGCTCCAAAAGGCGGCGGCGTCCAGAATAGCCGACCGGAGCGAGCAGATCGTGATAATAGACACGCACGCATTCGTCAGGTCGCCGGAGGGGTACTACCCCGGACTGCCGGCCCACGTGCTTGAGATAATTAGACCCACCAACTTTGTCTCGGTTACGGCAAGGCCCGAGGAGATATTCAGCAGGAGGGTCAGCGACGTGACGAGAAGCAGGGACAAGGTAAACATACTCGACATCAAAAAGGAGCTCGCGGTCCAGTCCGGCATGATGTCGGCATGCTCCGTTATAACGGGCTCGCCCATAAAGCAGGTCCTAAACGGCGAGGGCAGGATCGACGAGGCGGCAGACAAGATAATAAGATCCATGGAGCTGTGAGGGTCATGGTGATCGAGGTTGTGGCGGCGGCAGCGGCATCGGCAACAGAGTCCGCTACAGTGCAGGGGCACGCGTACTATGCGGCAATGGTGTGGATAGCCTCGCTGGCGCAGGGCGCGCACACGCTGCTGCCCGCTGGCGGCATGCTTGACGCGGTAGCGCTGCAGTTTGACTTTTTGGGGGCCGAGAGGGGGGCGCTCGGAAGCGACGACCCGGTCGTAAAGGGATGGATAATGTCGATGTTTGCAGTGGCCGGGTTCGGGATACTGCTCAACATATTCAACGCGGGGATACGCAAGAAGATGGTGGACCAGATAAAGCTCAAGAGGATGATGAAGGAGACGCGCGCATGGCAGAAGGAAAAGCTGAGGGCGGCGCGCACAAAGGACGACGCAAGGCTCAGCGAGCTCAACAAAAAGTCCGCATACATGAACAAGATGTCAATGGAGCTGATGCAGATGAACATGAGGCCCATGCTGATCACGTTCGTGCCGCTCATACTGATATTCTACTTTGTGCTGCCGTGGCTCTTCTCGTATACGGTCGCCGTGTCGCCCATCCCGCTCAATGTCATACCGGGGGACATGTTCCAGCTTACGTGCACGGCAGAGCAGGCAGCAGACCCCGAGCATGTATGTACCGAGGAGAACGCCATATTCCTGTGGGCATGGTACTTTTTGTCCTCCATTGCGTTTAGCGGAATCATAATGAAGATGACAAAGACATCAATGGATCTCAGTTGACTGGAACAGACAGCGGCACAAAGGCCGGGGACACAAGGCCGTCCATAGTGGTGTCTGGCCCGCCGGCAGTCGGAAAGACCACGCTTGCAAGGGCTCTGGCCGCGGAGATGTCCATGTCGTACGTCAGCGGCGGCGACGTCCTCAAGGAGATGGCCTCCGATCTCGGATATGATACGGCAGGCGACGACTGGTGGGACACGGAGGACGGGATGAGGTTTTTGCGCGAGCGCGAGCAGAACCACGGCTTTGACCGCAGGCTCGACGAGCGACTAAAGGGGATGTTCGAGCGGGGCGGCATCGTGGTGACCAGCTATACCCTGCCCTGGCTCGTGGCCCCGGGCACGGGGATAAAGATATGGCTCGACGGCTCGCACACCAGCAGCACCGAACGCATGCAAAACAGGGACTCAGTCTCAAAGCAGCAGGCCTACGAGATTACCCGCGAGAGGTACGACAAGAACCGCCGGCTGTACAGGGAGATATACGGCTTTGACTTCGGGGGCGACGCCTCGGTGTTCGACCACGTAATAAAGACAGACGGCCTTTCAGCAGAGCAGGTGGTAGAGGCCGCAAGAAATGCAATCAGAGACGGAGTGAGGCCATAACATGGAACCGCGGACGGCCGTGATTGCGATGGTGGGCTGCGCGGCAGGCGTGGGACAGGCAGCGCCGGAGGCCGCAGACGCGCCCCCTGTACTGCAGTTATAAAAAAGAAGGATGGCCCAGTCACAATGTCACACAAGCCAGCCCCGCAAAACGACAGCAGGCGGCACCGGCTGCCAAAGCAGCTTGACGGACTTGCGGAGGTAAGCAGGGATCCCACAGACGACTCGCACGGCACGTACTATGGAGAGAGGAGCATCGAGCAGCTTCTCAGATATGGCCTGATAATACTCGACAAGCCGCCCGGTCCCACGAGCCACGAGGTGGTGGCATGGGCAAAGCGCATACTGAACATACCAAAGATAGGCCACAGCGGGACGCTCGACCCCCAGGTGTCCGGGGTGCTGCCCCTGGGGCTGGGCGAGGCCACAAAGGCCCTCGGGGTGCTGCTGCTGGGCCCAAAAGAGTACCACGCGCTGGGCCGCATACACTCGCTTGCAAAGAGGGAGGAGGTAGACAGGGTCATGGGAATGCTGCGTGGCCAGATATACCAAAAGCCCCCGCAGCGCTCTGCAGTGCTCCGCCAGACCAGGACGCGCACGATATACGAGTTCGAGCTGCTAGAGCAGAGGGAGCGGCTGCTCCTGACCCGCATACTGTGCGAGGCGGGCACCTACATCAGAAAGTTGTACTATGACATGGGCGAGATACTCGGCCCCGGCGCCACGATGATCGAGCTGCGGCGCACGAGGGTCGACCAGTTCCACGAGACGGACGGACTTGTCACGATGCACGAGCTTGCAGACGCATATGCCAGGTGGACAGAGGAGGACGACGGCGCCATGCTGCACTCCATGATCAGGCCCGTCGAGGACGCCCTCAGCGAGATAAAGTCGGTGGTCATAGGGGACGCGGCGGTGGACGCGATGTGCCACGGGGCCCAGCTTGCCATACCGGGAATACTAAAGGTGCATCCGAACCTCAAGAAGGGCGAGATTGCTGCCATATACACGCAGAAGGGCGAGGCGGTGGCCTTGGCCGAGGCCGGCATGTCGGCCGACGAGATTTCAGAGGCCGCAAAGGGGCATGCGTTTGAGACCAAGAGGATAATCATGGCGCCGGGCACGTACCCGAAGAGGTGGAGGACAAGGCCCAAGCGGGGTGACGGAGATGGAGATGGCGCCGCCGCCACAACAACAGTAGCAGCAGCCGGAGACGTTGCGCGGCGGCATGTGGGGGAATAGAACGCAGGGGGGGAAGTGGGGCGGACACATGGCGGCGACAAAGAGCCTGCTCGGATTTGTTGCGATAGGCATCGTATCAGGGCTTGCGTTTGGAGTATACCTGCTTGATGTGAGGGGCGGGTATCCCGGCTCGATGCCGTCCGCAGTAGAAGGCCCCTCAATATCAATAGTTCCCATAAAGTCGACATTCGGGCCGGGCGAGACGGTGACGTTCAGTATAACAAACACCGGGACCGTCCCGCTGTATTCGGCAGACGGCGCTTACGGCGCGACCATCACGGGTTTGTCCGGGATTACAATATACACGCTTACGGCGCAGGATGCCGGCCCAATTCTTGCGGACGTTGCAGGTGCGGACCCGGGGTCGGAGGGAGCGCCTTTCCGCGGCATTGCAGACACGCTGATGCCGGGCCAACAGATAGTCATGTCATGGGACCAGACAAGGCAGGATGGGGAGGCGGCCCAGCCCGGCCTCTACAAGGTGAACGTATACGCGTATGCGTCAGATATGGTTCAGTCCGGCTCGGGGGGCCCTGGCGCCCTGGCGCATGATGCGGATCAAGATGCGGACTATATGCAGGGCGAGGTGGCGGCAGGGAACGACGCGCGGCAGCCGGCTGACGCGAAACCCGTAAAGGACCATGTCACTATCACCATCCGGTGACAGTCAGCGGTACCCCGCGCATGCGGCACGGGGTCAAGTGGAACCGTCCGTAGACATATAATCAGACAGGACGTGGGCGACATAGTGCCGGGGTCGCCTAGCCTGGTAGGGCGCGCGCCTGGAAATCAACCACCATAAAGCGCGTTCTCGCAAGGGATCGGGAGTTCAAATCTCCCTCCCGGCGCCATTACAACATCATATGATCATCGCGTGGCCGTCGTTGTAGTCGCGGCCACCTCCGCGCTGCCGCTCTGCCGCGCCCGCGCCGCGGCATGCAGCCGTACCGCAGCGGGTCGGACGCCGTTGCCAGTCACCCACCATTGCCGTCGCAAAGCTTTGCGGCAACATCCTCAAACTTCCAAGGGCCGCATTGCACGCGCCGATCCGGAGTGCTGACCATTCCTGCGCGCTGCAGATTCTCCACGACGTGGACCGAAAATGGAAGGACGCCGGTCGCGCCGGGCGAGTTGTAGTTCAGTATGTGGAACGACTGTTCGGACTTGTCGCTTATCATAATGACGTCCGGAACGAACCGTCCGTCGGAATCTATTACAGACGATCTGATGCCGGCAACCCCCCTTTCCGTAAACTTTCTGGGATTAATGCGCGGCAGGAATTTTTTGACCCTGCGTATCATGGCGGGTTTTGAGAGGGAGGAATGCATCTCGTTAAGCACAAGGCTCTGGAGCTTTCGATCAAGCGCGGCCTTGGCCGCACCGGAGCCGAGCAGCTCAAGCGTCTTTGGAAGAAACGTCCTGATGTTCTCGGCGCGGTCGTATCCGTACGGGCTGAAAACAGGCACCGCGTTCGGGCCGACCTCGCATCTCCCGTCGACCCTGACTATCCAGTGTGGGTCCAGAAACGGATAGTCTGGAAATTCCGGAACAGAGTATATGCTGGTACGGGTCAGATCGGAGTATTCGGGCGGGGCCCTCCAGTACTCGCCCCTAAAGTGAACGTCAGTCAGGTCCTCGGCAAGCCCGGTTCTGTGAGCGATGTCGACGGACTCCCCGCCGGCCGCGTTTATCAGAAACCTGCACCGGATCTCACGGCCCTGTGAAGTGGTGGTGGTGGCGGCACCCGTGCCGGCCGCGTGACTGTCCACACCGTGCCGCCCATCTCGATCCGCATCGACTACAAGTATGCTCCAGCCGTCGCGAATCCTGTTGATGCGGACCGCCCGTGTCCCCAAGAGAAACGCGGTGCCGTACGACGCGCTGTCCTCCATTAGCGAACCCGTGAGAGACGCATAGTCTACGGAGCCCTCCCGCCGCACCACGAGCGCCGCCTTGCACCTGACCTCCGGCTCCACCTTACGAAGGTCGCCGCCGGACACCATCCGTATGTCAGAGTCCTCGCGCAGTCCGTTTTCAACCCCCCAGCGCATGTACTTTTCAAGCATGGCGACGTCCTTCTCGTCTGAGGCCACCTCCACCACGCCGTCCCTCTTGAAGGGCAGTCCCTTCATCTCTGAATATTCCTCCCACATCTCGTATCCATGGAACGCCGCCTTTGCAAAAAGCCTCTTTTTACGCGGGTCGTACAGGTACGGGGCGTGCACCTTGCCGGTGTTCCTGCCGCTTGTGTGAAACGCCACGCGAGAGGCCTGCTCGATTACAGCCACACGGCCGGCAGGGCCCAAGGCCGACAGAAAGTACGACAGCGAGGTGCCCAGAATCCCCCCTCCGATTATGGCGATATCAAACGTCTCTGGCATTGCAGTCATCATGGCATGCCCCATGCATGGTAAAAAGCGCGACGTTACACCATTGCGCGGCGCGCACGCGCCGGCCGCCGGATGTGGCCCACGGGAGGCGCCGGCTTGGAGGGCGGCGCCATCCAAATTGCCATCAAGGTTAATATCCAACTCAAGCCCGCACGCGTCATGCTTCCCAACAGGTGCTCCATAAAACAGGGAGGAAGACAGTGCCCAAACCCGCCAGAGTTCATCGTCTCGATAACAAGTGACGACGGGGGAGAGTACATGCTCGGGGTGACGTGTAGCAGGCACAAGCAGGACGTGCTGAGGGAGGTCCAGAGGCTACAGGATGACGGCAAGGTCACCCGCGGCACGATCGGTTTTACATCCGTAAAATCCGTAGGCACCGACTGCATACGGGCCGACCCCGACGAGCTTGTGCAGATAGACATGCAGAGGGGCGGAGAGCGCGAACCAGACGGGCCGCGGTGACGCGCACGGCAGTGACAGGAAACAGAGATATTTACACGCTTACCATACAGTAGCATGGCCAGACTTTACAACCTGCTGGCAGACATCGCCAAGGTCGACGAGGTGCTGTTCATAGTCAAGAGCGGCGGGGCGACCGCGGAGATAAAGAGCAACACGCTCAAGATCAAGCAGTCAGAGACGGGCGTCGGATGGATAACTCTGGGCGGCAACGACGATCCGGCCCACCTGCATGTCAACCCCGAGCACATATCGCGCGCAGAGTTCGTGCGGGAGCAAAAGCCCGATCGGATCAGCTTCAGCGTAAGGTTCTACGACGAGTCGGACGAACGGGTGCTCGCCGCGTTCTTTACAAAGATGTACGACGAGTCCGGATGCATAATCCCATGGAGGGAGAGGACGTACGAACAGATGCACCAGAAATACGACTCCCAGATAACGTTTGAAAAAACTGCAGCCCCGCCGCACTAGGCGGGGCGCAGTAAGTCAGTATCTACTGTTGTTGCTTCCAGCGGTCCTGCGGCGGCCCCTGCGATTACGGCTGCTGCCACTACTGCCACTGCCTCCGTTGTACCGCCTGGTTCGGCCTGCGCCCGCATCATTGTGACGCACTGTGGGATCGTCGCGGTCGGTTCTTCGCCCAAACCGGCGGCCCTCCGACCCGGCATTGTCACTCCTTGTGCCATCTTCTCCTTCTTCCTGGCCCCTGGCCCGGGCCTTTTCTGTCTGGATCCTGGCCAGTTCGAGATCTGCATTTGTATGCTTGAATTTTTTCATTCAGTGTTTAGAAGGCGCGTTGGTATAAAAGTCAGCACACAGCGACGCGATCAGGCATCCGGTGGCGCGATCAGGCACCGTGTGCACGGCCGCGCCGGCGCATCAGACGCGTCCGGGAAACATGCGCATGTAGTGTGCCACAAGTACCGCCATTGTCGTCGCTGGCACCGCTACCATCATCATACCGAGTGGACGGGCCTCTTCCCACGCAGTCCGAGATCAAGGTTGCGCAGGGCCAGGTCGGCCATCTCAGACCGCGTCTCTGCAGTGGAGCTTCCGATGTGCGGGGCCAGCACCACGTTTGGCAGGCGTACGAGGGGGTTTGAGCGCCTCACGGGCTCCGACTCAAACACGTCGAGTCCCGCCCCCGCGATCACGCCGGTTTGAAGCGCGCGTACCAGGTCGGGTTCGCAGACCACCCTGCCCCGTGACGTGTTTATCAGGTAAGCGGTCCGCTTCATGCGGGCAAACGCGCCAGAGTCGAACAGGTGGTGCGTGGCGCCGCGGTACGGCACGTGTACTGAAATGACGTCGCTGCCGGACAGAAGCCTCCCAAAGCCCACGTATCTCGCGCCCAGTCCGCGCTCCGTGCGGGCGGGCAGTCGGTGGCGGTTGTGGTATGTGATATTCATGCCGAACGCGGCGGCCCTCCGCGCGACCGCCTCCCCGATGCGCCCCAGTCCTAGTATGCCAAGCGTCTTTCCGCGCAGATCCGTCCCCACATAGTCAACCGCGCCAAATACGCTCCTCCATCCGCCGCCCCGTATCAGCCTGTCGCCCTCAGAGACCCTCCTCATCAGGTCAAGCATGAGCGCGACGGAGATGTCCGCGGTGGCCTCCGTCAGCACCTCCGGCGTGTATCCGACCACGATGCCGCGCTCCTTCGCGCGTTCGACGTCTATGTGGTCAAACCCCACACTGTACGTGCTGATCACCCTCAGGCGGGGGGCGGCATCCAGGGCGGCCGCATCTACGGAGTCAAACGGGAAGCATATCAGCCCCTCCGCATCCCGCAGCCCGGACAGGAGCCCCCTGCGGGATATTGGCAGTCGGCCCTCGTGCACGTCCACGTCGTATGAGCGGCGCAGCCTCCTCATGGCACTGTCTTGAAGCGGCCCCGTCATGAATACGCGCGTCCTTTCTCTTCCCCTTCCCCCGCGTTTGGCCCCTTCTTCCTTGGATCCCACAACCCAGAGCGGGGGTCAAACCATTTATAGAATTACATCATACAAGAGGCATGGATGCAGAACGCGATCAGGACGCAGGCAGCGGCCGGGATGACGGCAAGGCGGCTGATGCGGCGGCCTGCGACGAGGCCGACTTTGCATCGTGCATCGTATGTGACAACACGTTGGAGGTGTGCGCCTGCGTCTGCAAATTCTGCAGCAAGCGCGACGGATGCGAGTGCGCCCTGTTTGATGCCGCGACCGGAGGGTGACATGACGGTGCACGCACAAGGAGCGGCCATTCGCGGCGCGTTAGAACGCAAGGATAACAGGTGACAGCGACAGGCATGGAAGTAGACCTTACGTGGATGATCGGGGGCCCGCAGGGAAGCGGGGTCGAGTCGGGCGCAGGCATATTCTCGCAGGTATGCGCGGAGGCCGGCTACCACATATTTGGAAAGCGCGAGTTCTACTCCAACATAAAGGGTGAGCACAGCTACTTTGTAGTAAGGGTCACCGACGGCGCCACGCATTCCAACACGAGCGGGACGGACCTGCTGGCGGCATTTGGCGCCGAGACCATATTCAGGCACTACGACGGAGTGCGGGCGGGCGGCGGCATAATATACAACTCGGAGCTCGAACAGGTCGGCACGGAGAGCGTCCACACGCTTGACGGCCCGTTCACAGAGAGGCTGCACAGGCAGCTTGACGAGAGCGGCGCGGAGCACACCGTCGCCGGGGCCCTGCAGTGCGCCCGTAACGCGGGTGTCTTTCTGTATCCCGTGCCGTTCAAGGAGATACTTGCAAGGCTTGCAGAGGAAACGGGCGATCCGAAGCTTGGGGGGTTTGTCAGGCTGTACAACACCATTGCAGTGTCCCTCTCGCTCAGGCTGCTAGGCATGTCGGCCGCGCCGCTGCGGGACTCGGTCGCAAAGATATTTGCAAAAAAGCCAGCAGTGTCAGACGTCAACACCCGGGCCGCAATGCTGGCGTACGACGCGTTTGACACACGCGCAGACATCGCGGGTTTTCAGGCAGGCAACCGGCTCAGGGACTCGGTTCAAAAGGAGCCCCACACCATACTGGTCCAGGGATACCAGGGGACGGCGCTCGGCAAGATGGCCGCCGGCTGCAGGTTCCAGCCATACTATCCGATCACCCCCGCGTCAGACGAGTCCGTGTACATGGAGACGCACGAGATTCTCGACGTGATAGACGACAGGCCCGGCAGCACCGTCGTGATACAGACTGAGGACGAGATATGCGCGATAGGCATGACCATAGGGGGCGCCCTGACAGGCACGCGCTCGGCCACCTGCACGTCTGGACCCGGGTTCTCGCTCATGAACGAGGCGCTCGGATGGGCCGGGATAAACGAGGTGCCCATAGTGATAACGGACTACCAGCGGAGCGGTCCCTCGACGGGACTGCCCACAAGGCACGGGCAGGACGACCTGCTTTCGGTGATATTTGCCGGCCACGGGGAGTTTCCAAGGATAGTCTACGCGTCTGGGAGCGTAGAGGAGAGCTTTTACGACACAGGCAGGTGCTTTAACTATGCCGAGGAGTTCCAGGTGCCCCTGATACACATGATGGACAAGTTCCTTGCAAACACGGTCCAGACGTGCAGGAGGTTCGACCCGCAGAAGGTGGAGATACGGCGCGGCAAACTGCTTGAAGAGGAGGCGGCGACGGGCGGAACGGCAGTCGAGGCGCCAGACGGGGGAGGCGGAGATGGTGGAGAGGCCGCTCCCGCATACCACAGGTTTGCGTTCACAGATGACGGCATATCCCCCCGAGCCAAGCTCGGCATGGACGACTTCGTATTCTGGAACACGGGCGACGAGTCTGACGAGACCGGACACATTACAGAGGATCCCATACTGCGCATCAAAATGATGGAAAAGCGCATGTCGAGGCTGGATCTCATACCGGACAGGATACCGGCCGAAGAGCAGGCCCTGGAAATAACAGATGAACGTGGGCACGGCGACGGCAACAGCAGTAGCGCCGGCACGGGCGACTACCAAGCCGAGGGAGCCCACCGCCCCATTACGGTCGTAACATGGGGCTCGGCCACGGGCCCCGCACGCGACGCAATCGAGATGCTCCGGCGGCAGGACGGCATACGCGCAAGGCTCATACAGGTAAAACTGCTCCACCCGTTCCCAACAGGTCGCCTGACAGAACTGCTGCAGTCCGGCGGCCGCGAAGACCACACCGTGGTAGACATCGAGGCCAACTACTCGGGCCAGCTCGGCACGCTCCTCGTGCAGAACCTCGGACTCCACGCGGACCACTACATACTAAAGTACTCGGGCAGGGGCATGACGTGCACGGAGGTATACGGCGCGCTGAAGAGGATAGCGGACGGGACGGCAGGGAAGAGGGAGGTGCTGAAGTATGGCGCTTAGGCTAGCGGACTACAAGACCGACGTCCACAACGACTGGTGTCCCGGCTGCGGCGACTTTGGCATAGTAAACGCCATCCAGATGGCGCTTGCCGAGATGGGCGTGCGCCGCGACAAGGCGGCCATATTCTCAGGCATAGGGTGCTCCGGCAAGACGTCCCACTACATCAACACGTACGGCATACACACCCTGCACGGGAGGGTGCTGACGTTCGCGCAGGGCGCAAAGCTTGCAAACCCGGACATGACCATACTGGCCGTGGGCGGCGACGGCGACGGGCTCGGCATAGGGGCAGGGCACTTTGTGGCGGCGGGAAGGCGCAACATAGACATGACGTACGTGATATTCGACAACGGCGTATACGGCCTGACAAAGGGGCAGGCGTCCCCCACGCTCAAGCTGGGCGAGAAGACAAAGTCCCTGCCGTCGCCGAACACCAACCACAGCGTCAACCCGATAGGGCTGGCAGTCGCAAGCGGGTTCACCTTTGTAGCAAGGGGGTACTCGTACGACGTCAGGCACCTCAAGGATCTTCTCACGCAGGCGGTGCGGCACAAGGGACTGGCGTTCCTCGACGTGCTGCAGCCGTGCCCGACATACAACGACATCAACACGCGCGACTGGTACGCGGGCAAGGACATGATGAAGGAGTCGATGGAGAGGCACAACAGGATATACAAGCTGGAGGACACAAAGTACGACCCGACCGTAAACTACGACGACCCGGCCGAGAACAACAGGCACCTCGCCCAGGCCCTCGTAAAGTCGCTCGAGTGGGGGGAGAGGATTCCGACAGGCGTGTTCTACAGCAACGAGCTGACGGGGCAGTACAGCGACAGAATAAAGGACAAGATTCCAAACTATACGGAGAACCCCCCCGCGAGGCAGTCCATAGCGAGGGCAGACGGCACCTCAAACGCCGACCTGGAGAGGATACTCGACTCGCTAGAGGTCTGACGCGGCGCGCATGGCCGCGCGTGCGAGGCGTGCGGCCCGCAGACACTTCCGCGATGCGGCCGCGGCGCGGCACCCGCGGCTAGCCCTGCTTTTCTGGCTCCCAGGAGTCGCCCCGGAATGCAAACCTAGAGCCGCCGGCATCCGTGGCGGTGCCGAGCCTCCAGCGGGCCGACTCGGTGTCAAACCGGTACCTGACCGACGAGGTGCCCGGGGGGAGCTTGGCCATATGGTGCGGCAGCAGCTCCAGCACAAAGTCCATCTTCTCAACCGCATTGTCAAACCACCGCTTCTCCAGGGAGTCAACGGTAAACGTGATGCGCATCCTGCCCGAAAATGAGATGACGGCCTTCAGCGCGTTGCCCGTGCCCCGCCTACGCTTCATCTCCTTTAGGATGTCCTTTACGCGGTCCCAGCGCCTAAAGTCAAACCACTTGAAGAACGCGTCGTTGAACTCCAGTGGGATCTCCAAGCCCAGATAGCTTACAAACTCCTCGTCAAACGGAGTCACCTCGTCCTGCACCACCACAAAGTGGGAGTTGAGCAGCCCGTAGAACACCTCTATCTCCCACGGGGAGATCCCGTAGTACGTCAGGGTGGCGCTAAGCTGCTGTGCCATGTACGGAATGCCCACGGACGATAATTAAGGATTGCATCGGGAACCCGCGCGACGGCGCGCATGCAGGGTTTATTTACAGTCGTGATGCCGCACACGCATGAGAACGGCAGACATGCCACTCAAGTTTTTGATAGTAGTCGCCGCAGCTGTTGTTGCCGCGGGCGCGCACCAAGAAGCCAGCGCCCAGGATGAGATGGACACGGTGACCGTCGGCATCCTCGTGCCATACGGCGTGGGCGAGTACAGCACGTACGTGCTGAACGCAATCGACCTGTCCGTGCACGACTTCAACCGCGGCGCGCACGAGAGGGGGTGGATGCTGGAGACCGTCAAGGCCGACACCAGAAGCGACGGCGGGACGGCGCTGCGGGCAGTGGAATCCATGTACGCCGACGGCATACGAGTGGTGATCGGGCCCGCATATAGTTCGGTCCTGGAGCACATATCCGGCTACGTCAACCGGAACGGGATCGTGACTGTCAGCTACGCATCCGGATCCACGTCCCTGTCGATTCCAGGCGACTACATATTCCGCACCGTGTCCGACGCGGACACCATCGCGGGCGCGTTCGTGGCGCAGATGAGGAGCGACGGAATCACGCGGGTCGTTATGATATCGGTGGACGACGCGATCGGGCGCTCCGTGGGGGCCGCCGTCGGCAGCGCCGTCGGCAGCGCGGCCGGAATGGACATGGCCGGCTCGCTGCAGGTGCCGCTAAAGTCGGCCGGTCCCGACTATACGGCGGCCGTCGCGTCGCTTGAGGGCGTGCTGGCCGGAATACCGGACGCGGATCATGCGAGAACCGCGGTCGTCCTGTTTGACCACAGCGGCGGGATCGTGGACGTGGCAAGGAGTGCGGCGGCGCTCGGAGGCGCCGTCGGCGACACCAGGTGGTACGGACCGGACCATTCAATGGCCGAGCTGGAGATGGATCCGGTCGCCGTCGGGTTCATGAAGATTGTGGACTACAGGACAGTCGAGCTTGCCGCGAACGAGAACCACGTCAACGTATGCATAGACGCGGGGCTGGGAGCCCGAATACCCGCGGCCAACATACTGGCCTACCATGCGTACGACGCCGTGTCGATAGTGGGAGCCGCAATCGACGCGGCCGGGGGGCCGGGCTACGACGCGGCCGCCGTCAGGAACGGTATGGCAGAGGCCTCAAGGGGGCTGGGCGCGCCCGAGTCGGCCATGGGCGTGAGCGCCGCGTTCAACGAGAACGGGGACCTGGCAGCCAGCGACTACCTGGTGTACGAGATTGACGACGCAAGCGACATGTTCATCCCGACGGCCAGGTACGACTCGGC
This sequence comes from Nitrosopumilaceae archaeon, assembly GCA_022823825.1. Taxonomy (GTDB): domain Archaea; phylum Thermoproteota; class Nitrososphaeria; order Nitrososphaerales; family Nitrosopumilaceae; genus Nitrosopumilus. The sequence continues at coordinate 33,207 of JAJEHG010000042.1, forward strand.
GTCGGACTCCGTGGTGCCGAGCCCCGTGTACGAACCGCGGCGCATAGGAGTGCTCGTCTCCGAGACTGGACCCCTGACGGAACTCGGATACCCCGCAGGCAAGGCCATCTGCCTGGCGGCCGCCGACTACAACTCGCAGCTGCGCGCGGGCGGGGCGGACTGGCAGCTGCGCCTCACCAAGCTTGACGACGGGGCCATACCGTCAAGGACGCTGGACAGCATCAGGGAGCTCTACGGCGACGGCATACGGGCGGTTCTGGGGCCCGTCTCGAGCTCCAGCCTGTCGGCAGTCATGAGCTCGTTTGGGGGGATAGACGACACGGTCGTGATAAGCTACGCGTCGTCGTCCCCCACACTTTCCGTGGAGGGTGACAACGTGTTCCGCATACGCGCGCCCGACACCCACACCGCGCCCGCCTACGTGAAGCTGCTGGAGCATGACGGCATAGAGAGCGTGGTGGTGGTGCACCGCGAGGACGCGTGGGGGCACGCGCTCAGCGACGCGGTGGAGGAGCAGCTGGCGCGGAAGCCGGGCATCGACATGATCGCGAGCTTCCAGTACGACCCGGCCGAAACCTCCGCGGGTGACCTCAAGGCCGTATCGGACAGAGTGGGCGAGACAGTGGAGTCCGTCGACGGGAAGAAGGCCGCCATACTGCTGTTCGGATTTAACGAGATATCGGTCCTGCTGGGGCACGCGAGCGCCAACCCGTCGCTGCAGGACAGCAAGTGGTACGGGTATTCAAGATCCGTAATAGGGACGGATCCGGGACGGGCGGACTGGGAGGAGCGCGTGCGGTTCCTGTCACTGAACCCGGCGTACGCGCCCAACGACGTCAGCCGCCACATATACGACAGCGTGCCGGGCGCCAACGTATACGCCCTTTACGCGTACGACGCCACGTTCACGCTTGCCAACGCAGTGGGGACGGTCGGCAGCTCGACGGATGCCGCAAGGCTGGTCCAGGCTGTCCCGGCCGCGGCGCTCTCCATACAGAACCCGGCGATAGGATTTCCGCTGGCGCTCGACGCGGCCGGCGACTTGGATGTGAGGCATTATACGGCCGTCGTCTACAGGGACGGCTCGTTTGTAGACTATGCATACTACGACGGCTCCGAGGACATGCTGCGGCTGCTGTACCAGCCGCGGATATGCCGCTAACGCGGCGAGGCGCTCCGTGCGTCGTCCAAAAGTCCGCCTTCTGTCACTCCACGTGACATGATGGCAGATTTTGCCACGGTGTATGACGAGGGATGTCCGACGCAGCGGCAGCAGCAGCGGCAGCGCCTGGCCCCACGCAGGCGCCCATTTTCCTGCTTTAAATATAGGGATAGTGACTGTGCGTCATGGAGTATCTGACCAAGTATCCCAAAACCGTCTCGTTTGTGGACGGGCCAAAGCGCAAAAAGATAGGCGTCGACTCGCAGGACGGGGTCGAGCAGCTGCACATCGTGGTCAGGAAGAGCTTTAACGAACTTGCAAGGATATTTGCCCAAGAGGGGTTTACAAAGGTAAAATTCGAGCACAAGCAGCCGGGCCAGATAGGGCACGGCTTTAACCTCAAGCTCAAAAAGCCGTGGGAGATACACGTAAGGATGGTCGACCTCAAGAAGGGGCTGATCGGCATACACGCAGAGGTGGAGGTGTCACGGGACTACCTGCAGCACCTGTTCTCCCAGAGGACGCCAGTCGTGTACGAGGTGGCCGACATTCTCAGGAGGTACCAGATAGAGTACGACATATGGCACGGGCGCATACGGAAGACCATACAGGAGATAGCTGACAACTACAAGATCAGGCTTGCCACGCCGAGCCTCCCGGTGTTTGCATGGAAGCCGATGCTGTTCGTGATAGGCACAATAGGCGCCATATACGGGTGGAAGTACATTACAACCATAGTCTGACCGCGTGTACGCCCCTGTGACAGACGAATCAGGCGCACGAGGGCAGCAGCTAGACTCCGAGCGGCTCGTCCTTTGTCATCTCAAGCGAGACCTTGTCGCCGACTGACAGTCCCATGTCCTTGTACTCGTGCATGTCCAGCTTGATCTGCGTAAGGTTTCCGGCCATCGCCGGATTCGCCATGCCGGAGAACACCTTGTTGAGATCCTTCATCATGTCGTTGATGTTTGTAAACCCCATCACCTTCGGACTGTCATAGGGGGACGGAGGGTTGCTTTCCATGCCGCCCTTGAGATCCTTGGCCGATGCAAGCGATACTACGACGTAGGGGGAGCCGTCGTGGGAGGCGTCGATGCTCTGAACCACAAACTCCTTCTTCATGATTGCGGATAGATTTGCGTCTGTATAAGTGGATTTCTAATCGCGTATGCGCAGACCGGCTGCCGGCCTCGGAGGCGGCGGCGCCACTCACACCGCCGCATGGGACGACAGTCCGCGAACGTAGACGCACTGCCCCGCAGGCACAGCAGTCTCAGACGGGCCGGAACGCCTGCTTGTCAGCGGGACGCCCGAGCCGCGTATTATTACAAACGGGATGGACTCGGCGCCCTCCCCCATTGCGTGGTTTGCCACGGTAGCCATAGAGTCCGATACGGCCTGAAACGTCACCTTGAGCGGGTTGCCCTCAAGGTCGGGCTTGGATCTGGCATCCCGGACAGGCTCTATGCCGGCATGGGCCACGGCCACCCCGGATGTCCCGACCCTTGCAGGCATCAGTCGGCTGTCGACCAGTATCACCCCCACGGCAGCGCCCATCTCAAGCAGGATCTTGCGCCGGAGCAGCTCGGCAGTCTCATAGGGCGAGTCAGGATACAGTACGGCCCTGCCCCTTCTTGCGTTTGACAAGTCTATCCCGGCATTTGGTGCAAGCAGCAGTCCGTGCCGTCGGGGGGCTCCCGGAGTGCGGCGCGCCGTGCGGCAGGTGCCGGAGCCGGCGGGCGCCGGCTCGGCTGGAGGCGGGCGGAACGGGGTGGATGCCGCGATTACAAAACCGGCCGTCCCTCCGAGTACGCGATCCGACTCCCGGAGTATGAGCTCGGCCATCTCGCGGCCCAGCCCGTAGCGCTCAGACAGGCGCCGCGCCTGCGCAGAGGCGTGCACGCCCCGCACGTCTACGATCCGCCCCTCTGCATACGAGGCGTACTTTGTGGACGCGGCAAGTATGTCACCCTGCTCAAGCCGCATGCCGCGGCGCCCAAGCGAACGGACAAGCTCTGCGAACATGTCAAACCTGCCGCTCATGTGTCTCGACTCAAGCGGCAGCACAGTCAGTGGCACGAACGGCGCATGCCCCGGCTCTCTTTTATTCTTGGCGGGGGAGGGGCGTGGCCAAGCGGCGGCAGCGGCAGCGGTAGAGGACTGCCGCGGCAGCTCCCAGCCGCGCGCGTACCGGGCCGATTTGGGCACGGCCTAGTGCCTGCGCATGTACAAAACTTTTAACCCGTACCGACATGCCGCGGATCGTAATGAACCTGGTTGAAAGGATACTTGCGCGCGCGTCCGGCAGAAGCAGCGTGTCTCCGGACGACGTGGTGTTTGCAAAGGTGGACAGGGCCATGGTGCACGACGTGTCGGGGCCCGGGGTGATCAAGGTATTTGAGAAGATTGCGGGGCAGGGAATCCCCACAGACAAGCTGTGGGATCCGGACCGCGTGTGGGTGGCCGAGGATCACTTTGTGCCGTCGGCTGAGAAGATATCAGCAGAGAACATTGCAAGGCTCTCCGAGTTCACCAGCAGGTACGGAATCAAGAACCACTTTAGGTACGGGATGGGCCAGTACGGCATATGCCACACCATATCACACGAGGAGGCCATGGTGATGCCGGGGGACGTCTACGTGGGGGGCGACTCCCACACCAACACCACCGGGGCGCTCGGGGCCTTTGCATGCGGGCTGGGGCACACCGACATGGCGTACGTGCTGCTCAACGGCCAGATATGGTTCAAGGTTCCCGAGACGATGTACTTTAGGCTCAACGGGAGGCTGCCTGGCCACGTGATGGCAAAGGACTTCATACTGAGGATAATAGGCGACATCGGGACCGACGGCGGGGCCTACAGGACCATGCAGTTTGGGGGGACGGGCATAGAGGAGATGTCCGTCGAGGGCCGGCTGACCCTGTGCAACATGACGACGGAGGCGGGCGCCAAGAACGGCATAGTGCGCCCGGACCAGAAGACCGCGGCATACCTGGAGGAGAGGATGAACGATGCCGGAGGGGGGACGACGGCAAAGGTGAGCCTGAGTCGCGGCGGCGCAGACTACTCGGAGCCGGACGGGGCAGAATCTGACTATGCCGCCGTATACGAGTACGAGGCCTCCGAGCTGGAGCCCGTGGTGGCCGAGCCGTTCTCGCCGGAGAACACCAGGCCAGTCAGCGAGGCCCCGTCGGTGGAGCTTGACAAGTCGTACATCGGCTCGTGCACGGGCGCAAAATACGAGGACCTGGAGGCCGCGGCGCGAATACTAAAGGGCAAAAAAGTCAGGATCAGGACGGAGGTGCTCCCGGCCGCCATATCGATATACAGGCGCGCCATGGAGTCGGGGCTTCTCAGGATATTTCTGGACGCGGGTGCCACGGTGGGGCCGCCCACGTGCGGCGCCTGCTGCGGCGCGCACATGGGCGTGCTGGGCAAGGACGAGGTATGCATCAGCACCACGAACAGGAACTTTCCCGGGAGGATGGGGCACGTAGAGTCCAGGACGTACCTGGCGTCCCCGATGGTGGCCGCGGCATCCGCGGTGACGGGCAGGATAACCGACCCGAGGGAGATCGTGCCCGCGGCATCGTGGGGGGGAGGAGGAACATGAGCGACAACGGCGCAGTTACGGGCGGCGTAATAAAATACGCGAGGGACAACATAGACACAGACGTCATCATACCCGGGCAGTACCTGAAGATACACGACTATGCGGAGCTCGCGACGCACGCGATGGAAGGGCTTGACGGGGACTTTCACTCAAAGGCCAAGAACGCCAGCTTTATCGTGGCGGGCCGCAACTTTGGATGCGGTTCATCTAGGGAGCACGCACCGATAGCGCTGGCGCACTCCGGAATCAAGGCGGTGGCGGCCCTCTCGTTTGCAAGGATATTCTACAGGAACGCGGTGGACGGCGCGTTCCTGCTGCCCATAGAGATAGGGGAGGACGCGTACGAGGGCACAAGCGAGGGGGATGTCATAACCATAGACGTCAAGGCGGGCCAGATGCGCAACGAGACCACGGGCAGGAGGTACGAGATCAAGCCGTTCTCTGAGATCATAGGCAAGATAATAGAGGCGGGGGGACTGTTCAGGTACGGGATGCAGCAGCAACAGCAACAGAAACAGAAACAGCAGCAGCCGGGGTCCTAGGCATGGCGCAGAACGCCTCCACCCTGTTTGAAAAGATATGGGACTCGCACGAGGTGCTGCGCAAGGGCGCGGACGGCCCGTCGCTGCTCTACGTGGACAGGCACATGGTGCACGAGGTAACGTCCCCGCAGGCCTTTGAGGGGCTGCGCGCAAACGGCAGGAAGGTCAGGCGGACGGACCTTACCGTGGCCACGATGGACCACAACGTGCCGACCACGCCCGGCGAGCGCAGGCTTCCCATGGCGGACCAGACGTCTGATCTGCAGGTGCGCACGCTTGAGGAGAACTGCCGCGAGTTTGGAGTCAGGCTGTTTGGCATGGACAGCCCCGATCAGGGGATCGTCCACGTGATAGGGCCGCAGCTCGGCATTACGCTGCCGGGGGCCACGATAGTGTGCGGAGACAGCCACACCTCGACACACGGGGCGTTCGGGGCCCTGGCCTTTGGGATCGGCACAAGCGACGTCGAGCACGTCCTGGCATCGCAGACCGTATGGATGCAGAAGCCCAAGCCCCTCGAGATTATGATACGCGGGAGCATGTCAGTGCAGCGCGCGGTCACCGCAAAGGACGTCATACTGTACGTGATACGGAAGATCGGAACCGACGGAGGCGCGGGGCACGTGGCGGAGTACAGGGGGCAGGCCGTGTCTGACATGTCAACGGAGCAGAGGATGACAATCTGCAACATGTCAATCGAGGCGGGCGCCAGGGCGGGGCTCGTGGCGCCGGACGAGAAGACGTTTGAGTACCTGCGCGGCAGGACGTACACGCCGGAAAACTACGAGGAAATGGTGAGCGCGTGGAAAAAGACGCTCAGGACCGACTCAAAGGCGTCGTTTGCAAAAAGGTACGAGATCGACGCAGGGAGGATAGCCCCCCAGGTCAGCTGGGGGACGAATCCCGGAATGACGTGCGACGTTACGGAGGAGGTGCCGGATCCCGCAGAGTACGGGGGCGGCGACAGGTCAAGGGAGGATAGCGCCAGAAAGGCATTACAGTACATGGGGCTCGAGCCCGGGACGCCCATGACCGAGATACCGCTTGACAGGGTCTTCATCGGGTCGTGCACCAACGCGAGGCTCGAGGATCTCGTGGAGGCGTCCCGCGCAGTCAGGGGGCAGAAGATTGCACGCGGGGTGAGGGCCATGGTGGTGCCCGGCTCGCAGGCGGTAAAGAGGAGCGCGGAGGAGATGGGCCTTGATGCCGTATTCAAGGACGCGGGTTTCGAGTGGCGCGAGTCAGGATGCAGCATGTGCCTTGGAATGAACCCGGACATACTCATGCCGGGCGAGCGCTGCGCGAGCACCTCCAACCGCAACTTCGAGGGCAGGCAGGGGACGGGGGGCAGGACGCACCTTGCAAGCCCCGTGATGGCCGCCGCGGCCGCCGTGAACGGCCACTTTGTAGACGTAAGGGAGATGGACATGCAGGATGGAGCCGTTTAGGACGGTCAGGAGCGTGGCAACGCCGCTTGACAAGATAAACGTCGATACTGACCAGATAGTGCCAAAGCAGTTTCTAAAGCTGGTGCAGCGCTCGGGCTTTGGAAGGTACCTGTTTTATGACTGGAGGTATGAGAGGGGGGAGGGCGGCAGCGACGGCGCATCAGTCGTCCCGAGGCCCGACTTCGTACTAAACGACCCCAGGTACAAGGGCTCGGCCATACTCGTGACGGGTGAGAACTTTGGGTGCGGCTCCTCAAGGGAGCATGCAGTATGGGCCCTTGCCGACTATGGGTTCAGGGCCGTGATCGCGCCGTCCTTTGCAGACATATTCTACAACAACTGCTTCAAAAACGGCGTACTTCCGGTCACGCTTGAGAGAGGCGAGGTTCGCGGCATGCTCAAGTTCGGGGGCGACATAGAGGTCGACCTTGAGGCCGGGGAGGTAAGGATGTACAGCCCAGGGGATCCCGCCGCCCCGCCCCGCGTGGCGCGCTTTGAGATAGAACCCCACAGGCGGACGGTCCTTTTGGAGGGGCTAGACGAGATTGCGCAGACACTAAAGTACGAAAAGGAGATATCAGAGTTTGAGAAAAGGTCAGGCCCGACGAATGGCGCGATTCCCCCCCTGTCCCCTGACAAGCCATTGGGGGCATAACCGCCGGCGCGGTGGAAGAGAAGCGTGGCAGCGGCATGCCGCGCCCACCGGACAGCAGGGGGCGCTGTGCCAGACGCGCAAGGCTGGGACGACTACGGTGCATTCGCCCCGGCGCGTGCGCGGGCCATTTCAGACAGTATCTCGCGTATGGCATCCTTTTTTCTCTCCAGAACCGCGGGCGATTCTACGTCGACCCACTGCGCGTCGCCAATGTCAAACGCGCTTATTGCGCCCTCCTCTGAGAGGCCTTGCAGTATGTCGTGGGAGAGGTTGATCTGCGTCCTGACGGCGGTGCCTCTGCGGCTGTCACTTCCGCTGTCACCGCCGCTGTCACCGCCCGCCTTACGCGTGGCGCGCGTCTCGGAATTCACACGATCCATCGCGTCGGAGATGCGCGACAGCACGCCGTGATGCAACATATACACCCCGAGGCATTCGGACAAGGGCAGGTCCATCACGGGCTTTTCGATGAACTTGAGTACGACGCCGTCGTCGTCGACTGCGGCAAAACCCGTCTCCTCGGCACGCTTGGCGCGAGTCGCAATGCACGCCGTGCTGCCCATGTCACGGAACTGCCTGTACATTCCGGCCAAATCCACGGCGCACAGGTTGTCGGCGAACCACAGCACAAACGGCTCGCCCGGCGGGATCAGCCCCGACGCGTGAAGCAGGTCACCGCCGGTGCCGCTCTGCGAGTCCTGCACGAATGCAATACGTCCCGAGTCGTATGCGGGATCGTCTGCTCCGTAATAGTTGTAAATCTGCCCCCCCAGTCCCGCAAGGTCGGTGATTACAACAATCTGGTCCACAAATTCAAATGACTCGACATACCGCACGATGTGGTCGATGAGGGGCTTGTCGCGTACGGGCGTCATCGCCTTTGGAAAGTACTCAGAATACGGCCTGCCCCGGGTGCCCTGCCCGCCGGCCATGATTATCGCCTTCATGGTTGTACAAACGACAGTGCGGTTGTGATATAATCATACGTATTGGCTCGGACGGATAGTAATGTGCACGCGGCGGCGGCGGCGACAACGGCGGCGAGACGCGCCGCAACTACCGGTATGATTTCTGCCTTCTTCTTCTCGCGCCGGGCCCGCCGAACTTTTTGGGTTCCTTGCGCCTGGCATCGCCGCTTATCAGGTACTTGTCATAGTCGGTAATCCTTTTGCGCAGATCATCGCGAACAGATTTTGGAAAAGGGTGCGCCCTCGGCTCCTTCTTGGACTTTGTCCATCCTGTCAGGGCCCTGGATATCCCAATGGAGGCGGCCCCTGCTTGTCCCATGACGCCGCCGCCTCTGGCGCGTACAGAAATATCGATCTGTTGCCGTATGCCCTCGCCGACAATCTCAAGCGGTGCAAGCATCACCTCCCTTGCGATCTCCTGCTGAATCATCTCAACTGGGACGTTGTTTACTCGTACCCTGCCCTTGCCCTTTATTATGTAGACGTGGGCGCTCGACGTCTTGCGCGTTGCAAAATATATCTCGGTCTTTGGCGTCGTCATTCAGTCCACCCTATCACCCTGCAGAGCTCCCCCATCGTAGTATACGAGGACGCAGATCTCCTTATCATTGCTTTTTCAAACTGCACTTTTTTAAACGGCTTTAGTTCCTTGGGCGAGCCGACGTAGGCGCGCAGCCGCTTGTGGGACGTCTTGCCGGACGGTTTTTTCTCAAAAGGCAGCATCCCGCGTATCATCTTTGTGATCACCGTGTCGGGCCGGCGGTAGTGGACGGGCCCATGCTTTGGGTTGATTATGCTGTTTATCTTCAAAAACTGTCGGTATTCGTGTATGGTGTTGGAGCGAGAGCCGCTTATCATGATGCGTTCGCAGTTTACGAGGGAGATGCGGTTCCCCTTCAGGAGCATCTTTGCGACAAGCGACGAGAGTCGGCCCGCAATGTGATTGGACGCATCGACCACGATTGGCCTGTCGGTTCCGTCGGCGTGAGGGTTGGGCGCCTTTCCCTTGCCCGAACGCGTCTTGGACGCGCCTACAGCGTCAGAAGGCGCGTCGTCAACGTCAGAATCATCAGCGTCAGAATCCCGGCTCTTTGTGGCGGGATCTCCTTTGGAGCGCGCATCCTCCTGTGGTTCCGCAGATGTCTCCCTCTTGGAATCCAATGAGAGCTCAAGCACCTGCTCCTCGCCTCCTTCCACGGGCTGGGAGGATGGCGCCGCCGCGTCCTCAGAAGGCGCGCCGTCCGGCCTCGAAGAGGCGTCGTTGCCTTCAGCCAAGCAGGACGACCCCCTTGCCGGTCGGATTCTGGCTTATCAGAACATCGTGCGCGATGGCAGTCCCCCCCGCCTCCTTGATCTTTGAGAGGGCGCTTGCAGATATAGAGAAGGAGTACAGTGTGATGCGGTGCGGTATGCTTCCCGTGCCCAGCACCTTGCCCGGGAAGACCACGGTATCGTCTGCCTTTGTGAGCTGCCCAAGCCGCTTTATGTTGATGTTGCGGCGCGCAGACGACGGCTTTAGCATGTACTCTGCAAGACGGGCCCACAGGGGGGCGTCATGCTGCAAGGACGCCCTTTTGAGGTCTCGCGCGGTATGCAGCAGCACGGAATTTGCCATGCAGGGCGCCGCCTGTGGCCCAAATATAATGTATGCCTAGCAGAGGGGGATCATGCGGCAGGGGCGCTGCAGGGCCGGCAACAGCGCAGGTCAGGACGGCATATCGGACGCTGCGCAGTAGCCGATAGCTGCCCGGGAACTTGGCATGCGGTGTTCTGCGGCGCCTCGCGTGGGCAGAAGGGGCAGTACGTGTGTGGGGGGGGGAATGGGTGGCGGAGTGGAAGCCAACGGGCGCTTGCAGGTACGCATGTGTGGCCGTGACAGGCACGCGCACCACAATTGCAAGATGGCGTACGTCTGCTGCAGGCATGCCGGATCATGCACAAAGCCTTGACATCTAGGGGCGTAGGATCGAATCCCGGCGTCGGGATTATCCTAGTTCCTTTACCATGCCCTGAAACTCGACCAGCTTGCGGTTGACCTCGTCGATGCCGGCAAGCAGGATCTGCTCCGGCCTGAGTGCGCCCGTGGACTCTATAGTCAGTATGCGCTCGTCGTCTGATTCACCGTCCACCAGTATGGAGACGTTTGCAGAGTTCCATTTCGCATGCTCCGTCCCGCGCCCGAGCCTAGCAAAGCACTCGGCCTTGACCTTTTGTCCGGGCGCAAGGCGCACTATCGGGATCTTGCCGGAGATTGGCAGGATGTCGGCGTCGTCAGAAGTCAGGCTTTCTGAGAGAACCGTAATGCTTTCGGATTCAGACTCCGCCGAGTCAAGCACGAGCATGACGCGACAGTTTGAGCATCCCGGGTCGCCCCCGCACGAGCAGCCTGCAGGCTCAGAGAACCTCTCAAGGTCAGTCCTCAGCGGGATCAGTCCCAGCCTGTGCGCCAGGCCTTCGTCTGGAATCACCGACGAGTTCTGTATGATATCAACCGTGTCTATTGCAAACACTGGGACGTCGTTGAGACACGTCCTCCGCAGCGCGTTTGCATACTGCAGCGGGACGCCCTTCAGCTTTACGGATATCTTGCGGTCATCCTTGTGAACAAGCTCTAGAGACGACAAATCTCTTTTGACGCTTGGGACTCCAAATAAAAATCTAGACGGCGCAAGCAGTCGGCAAAGGCGTATGAGCTCAGGTCAAATCATTAGGCATGGGCAGGGCCAACCGGCATACGACCGCGCCCGGCGAAGCCAGGCCGCAGAATGCAATAGTTTATAGATCATATGCATGTTTGCCCATCAGCTTTCGACAAATGATGGGC
>JAJEHG010000029.1 GCA_022823825.1 Nitrosopumilaceae archaeon
CGTCGGGGGACGGGGCGGTACGCTGACAGGGCGGCGCGCCCGCGCATGCCGCGCGCCGTCCCCCGATAACCAAGGGAACCGTACTGCGGCCGGGTCGCTGCCACCCGTGCCTAGGCCCGAATTTGACCTGAGCTTATACCCTCATGCGGATCATGCCAGTCAGAAAGGTTGATTTACCACAGGACGCGACCGCACCGCATGGCAGAGTACGACACCACAAAGGACGTCTACCTCTTCTTGCACGGCAGGATGGACCTCAGGGAAAAGGCGACGGCCGCCCTGACATCCTCGGGATTCGACGCGGACAAGATAACAATGGCAAGGCCCGATTCCGTGGGGGGCGTGGGCGACTATATGGCCATGCTCTGGATGCCGCCCAATCCGGACCACATCAGGATACAGCGCATAACAAAGGTCGAGCAGGTGGAGCCGGAGGGCATGATAGGGCTGTGGAAGGGCGCATCCAGCGACGTGATAGATACAATCCAGCTCGAGTGAGGCATCTAGCTAAAGCCGGCCCCGAACTCGGAGCCTTGGTCTAGTATGCTTGTGTCCCGGCCGCGGCCGCCGCTGCCCTCATCAGAAGCCTTCATCTTCCGGTACAGGAGGGCCTCGTATACGACGTTCATCGCCTTTTCGTCCCTGTTCTCGTCGGATTCTGAAATGTTGCATGCGTCAAGGCGCACCTGCCGTGCATACGGCTCAAGCTTGCCGTGGTCCTGCTCGTCGGCAGGGATCCCGTCGTGCAGCATCAGGTTTGCCAGCCTCTCCACTTCTGCGTTGATTCCGATCTCATCTGGCGCCAGCACACATTCCCCCCATGTCCACTAGGGATACGCGAAAGAACCCTATTAACTGTGGCATTTGGGGGCGGGGCTCCGGCCGTGACCGTATCCCCCCCCCCCGTGACGCCGCAGCGGCGACTACCGCAGCGGCAACAGCGGCACAGGCGGCCTATAGTTCCGGCACGAGCCCCCGCACAAAGTCGTCAAACTCTTCGTCGGCAAATACGACCACCTCGGCCTTTCCAGAGTCCGATGCGACGCGGGCCGACTTTATGTGGTAGCACGAGGGGTTCCCGCCGCGCGTCATTGCAAAATAGAACGCCCGGCACGAGCAGAACCGCATGCCCGGGTCCACCCAGTGCTCGTCCCCCCTGCCCACCACGGTCGTTATGCTCCTCCCACTCGGCTCAAACCGGTGCACCTTTACCCTGCCTGCCGACGCGGTGGAGAGGGCTCTGTCGGCGGCCGCTGAATCCGGAGGGCCGGGGGCCTTCGTACCAGTGACTGCCGAGGCAGGGTCATGCGCGCTCACAACGATGTAGTCGCATGCCGTGCGTATAACGCTATGTCCCACTCAAGGATAACCCGGGACGGCCCACCACGTGAGGGGAGCGGGGTGGTGGCGATGGCGGCCAGTGGGGGGGCCGACGGCGCAGGCTCCCAGACCGCCGTCGCTGCAGTTACCGGTTGCCGTCACCGTCATGATACGACGGCAGGTAATCCCTTGTCGTCTTGTTTGTGCGCAGCCACTCCAGAGTCTTTACAAAAGAGTCTGCGAGCTCGACTGTGGTCAGGACCGGGATCCCGAGCTCTAGCGCCTTGCGGCGTATCTGGTACTCGTCCTCCAGCATCCCGACGTATTTTTCCAGAGTCGAGGTGCTCGGTATGTTGAGTATAAAGTCAATCTTGCGCTCGTACAGCAGGTCCGCGATGTTCGGCTTGCGGTCAGGCTCGGATATCTTGTGGACCGTGCGCACCGGCCCCACCACCTCCGAGATGAACTCTGCGGTGTGCTCCGTGGCCATGATCTCAAACCCGAGATCCTTCAGCTTTGCGATTGCAGGAATCAGTTTCTCCTTGTTCCTGGCCCCGCCCACCGTCACCAGTGCGGCCCCGGAATCGGGCAGGTTGTAGCCCACGGAGGTGAGCCCCTTTGAGAGGGCGTCGTAAAAGCTGTTTCCAAAGCAGGCGGCCTCGCCTGTCGACTGCATCTCGACTCCCAGCGCAATGTCGGCCCCGTCAAGCTGCATAAAGGAGAACTGCGGCACCTTTATCCCGTACGTGGCGGTGCGGCGCCACCTCTCCTCGGGTATGGGGTCCAGGGGCCTGCCGAGAATCGCCCGGGCCGCAAGCGCGATGAGGTTGGAGCGCACAAACTTTGAGACAAACGGCATGGACCGGGAGGCCCTTATGTTCAGCTCTATTACGTACACCTGCCCGTCGCTCACCAAAAACTGCAGGTTGAACGGGCCCCTCACACCAAAGGTCAGGGCAATCTTTTTGGTGTATTCGGTGATGGTATCTATGGTGTTGTTGCTCAGGCGCCAGGGCGGAATGCACATCATGGCATCCCCAGAGTGCACGCCGGCGCTGTCTATGTGCTCCACGATCGCCCCTATCACCACGTCCTTGCCGTCGGCCACGCCGTCCACGTCGACCTCCAGCGAGTTGAGCATGAACTTTGATATCACGACCGGATGGTCGGGCGAGACGTCGGCCGCCTCCCTAACATACGTGCTGAGCTCGTCCCGTGACCATACCACCTTCATTGCGGCGCCGGACAGCACGTAAGAGGGCCTCACTATAACCGGATAGCCTACAGAGGCCGCGAAGGCGCGCGCCTCTGCCATGCTGGCAAACGCCTGCCATTCCGGCTGCCGTATGCGCAGCTTGTCAAGCTCGGCGCTGAACTTTGAGCGGTCCTCGGCCCTGTCGACGTCAGAGGCGGCCGTCCCCAGGATGCGGACGCCGCGGCTCGCCGCGCCGAGCGTAAGATTGTTTGCAGTCTGCCCCCCGACGCACGTTATGACCCCCCTTGGCTGCTCAAAGTCGGATATGTCAAGCAGCCTCTCCTGCGTAAGCTCCTCAAAGTAGAGGCGGGTGCAGATGTCATAGTCGGTGGAGACCGTCTCGGGGTTGCAGTTGACTACTACCACGTTCTTCTCGCCGTTCTCCTGCAGCCCCCACACCATGTTTACGGTCCCCCAGTCAAACTCCACGCTGCTTCCTATGCGGTAGGGCCCCGCCCCCACCACCACGATTCCGCGGTCGTCGGGGCCGGACAGTTGTACGTCGTCGTGTCCGCCCCCGTACGTCACGTACAGGTAGTTTGTCACGGCGGGCCATTCGGCCGCAAGCGTGTCTATCTGCTTTACAGACGGAGTGACGCCCATCGACTTGCGCCGCTCCCGGATGTCATCCGTGGACGTCTGGCGCGCACGCGCTATCTGCGCGTCGGAGAATCCCGCCTTTTTTGCCTCCCACATGAGGTGGGCGGACACCTCGCTGCCGCTGTTGCTGTCACCCCCGCTGCCGCTGTTGCTGTCACCCCCGCTGCCACCGGCCCCGATTCTGCCGCCCTTGCCGTCGTTTGAGACGAGCCTGTCGGCAACCTGCACCACGTGCCGTATCTTTTCTATGAACCACGGGTCAATCGCGGACAGCTTGTATATCCGCTCGGTGCTAATCCCCATTTTGATTGCGGCCGCCACGTTGTACAGTATGCGGTCGTCGTGGTGCGAGAGGCGCTCCTCGACCTCCTCGACGTCGGGGGCGCGGCCGTCGCCCCCCTCGCTGCGGCCATATACGGTATAGTCCGCGCGGTTGAGCACCAGCCCGTCGTTTCCAATGTCAAGCATGCGTATCGCCTTTTGGATCGACTCCTCAAACGTGCGGCCCACCGCCATCACCTCGCCGACGGACTTCATGGTGGGGCCGAGGCGCCTGTTGGCCATCTCAAACTTTGCAAAGTCCCACCGCGGGTGCTTGCAGACCACATAGTCAAGGGACGGCTCAAAGCAGGCCGTGGTGCTCTTCGTGATGCGGTTGACAAGCTCCGACAGCTTGTACCCGAGCCCTATCTTGGCAGACATGTACGCAAGCGGGTATCCAGTCGCCTTGCTTGCCAGCGCCGAGGACCGCGAGAGCCGCGGGTTTATCTCAATTGCCACGTACCTATCAGAGTCCGGCGCCAGCGCGTACTGTATGTTGCACTCCCCCACAATCCCCACGTGCGCGGTGGCCCGCAGGGCGGCCGAGCGCAGCATGTGGTACTCGGCGTTGTCTATGGTCTGGGACGGCGCCACCACGATGTTGTCGCCCGTATGCGCCTTCATGGACAGGACGTTCTCCATGTTGCACACGATTACGCTGTTTCCTGAATAGTCCTGCATGACCTCGTACTCGATCTGCTTCCACTCGCCCACGTACTCTTCTATCAGCACCTGCCCCACCAGGCTCGCCTTTATGCCGCGCTCCACGATCTCGTGCAGCTCGATCTCGTTGTACGCGACGCCCCCGCCGCGCCCGCCAAGCGTGTACGCCACCCTGATTATCACAGGATACGAGAGCTCCTCTGCCACGACTTTTGCGTCCGCAAAGTTTGTCACGGTCTTGCTCCTCAGCACGGGCACCCCCGCCTCGCCCATGGCGTCCTTGAAGAGCTGCCTGTCCTCGGTATTCTTGATGCCGGACACGGGCGTGCCGAGTACGCGCACGCCGTATTTGGCAAGCACGCCGGACTCGTCAAGCTTGACGCCGCAGTTGAGCGCGGTCTGGCCGCCGTACGCAAGCATTATCCCGTCCGGCCGCTCAGACTCTATTATGGAGGATACGTAGTCTGGCGTGACGGGCAGCAGGTATACCTTGTCTGCGAACCGCGTGTCAGTCTGGATTGTCGCAATGTTCGGGTTTATCAGCACGCTGTCCAGTCCGTCCTCGTGTATGGCCTTGAGGCACTGGCTGCCGGAGTAGTCGAAATGGCGGCCGTTTCAGCGGCTTTCGCCGGCCTCTCCGATCTTGATGGCCCCGCTTCCAAGCACGAGTATCTTCTTGAGCGTCTCATTCTTTGGCAGTTTCTGTTATCACCTCCTCTGCATCCTGCAAGCGTGATGTTTTTTGGGTGTTGCTGATGTCGTGGCCGCCGTTGCCGCCGCCATCTGGCGCGCGCCCGCCGGCCGCCTTACCCGGCGCCTCTATGAGGTCCCTCAGGTTCTCAAACACAAACCGGCAGTCGTAGGGGCCCGGCGACGCCTCCGGGTGGAACTGCACTGCAATGCACCGGCTTGACCTGTGTTTTATGCCCTCCACCGTGTCGTCGTCGGCGTTTGAAAACCACAGGTCAAACTCAGAGTCCTGCAGCGAGTCGGGGGATATCCCGTACCCGTGGTTCTGGCTCGTCACGTACGTCTGTCCGGTCTCAAGGTTTGTGCAGGGTTTGTTCTGGCCCCTGTGTCCGTACTTTAGCTTGTACGTGCGGGCGCTTCCCGCAAGTCCCAGTATCTGCGCGCCCAGGCATATGCCCAGGGTCGGGACGTCGTTTTTGATCAGGTGCGCGGCAGTCTGCACGGTCTCCTTGCAGTTCTCCGGATCGCCGGGCCCGCTGCTGATGACGACGCCGGCCGGGTCATACGACATTACGTCCTCGTACGGGGTGTCCCACGGCACCAGTATGGCGCCGTATCCAAGCGAGCGTACGTTGCGCAGTATCGCATACTTTGCACCCGTGTCGATCACTACAATCGGCTTTCCCTTCTCCCCGTCTCCGCCCCTGCCGCCGCCGGGCTTTGCCGCCTCCCCGGGGCCGGCTTCCTCGTGGCCGCCTCCCCCGGACGCGCGCCGCATGTCGCATCCGTACGCGCGCGGAGACTTGGTCGACACCGCATCCATGAACTGCTCGGACGTATACCGGGGCGACTCTGCAAGTCTGGCCCTTACCTGATCCGCGTCAATCTCAGAATCGGACACGGCAAGGGCCGCCATCATCACGCCGCCCGTCCGAAGCCCCTTTGTAAGGGCCCTCGTGTCCAGGCCGGATATTCCCGGGATGCCCTGCCCGTGCATCCACTCGTCGAGGGTCATGCGCATGTTCCAATGGCTTGCGACAAGGGAGAGCTCGTGCACTACGAGCCCGCGGGCCTGTATGCGTCCCGACTCGAAGAACTTGGGTATGCCGTCCGCGTCGAGTGCGGACGGGTCCGGCACCCCGTAGTTTCCCACAAGCGGGTAGGTCAGCGTGAGTATCTGCCCGTTGTATGACGGGTCGGTCAGGGCCTCCGTATACCCGACCATTCCAGTATTGAACACGATCTCCCCAAATACGGTGGCAGAACCCCCAAAGCCATCTCCCTCAAGGACGGTTCCGTCATCAAGGATCAGCTTTGCGTGCTTTCCTGCGTGACTAGATTCCTTTATGGTTATTTTTAACCCTCGTGGAGTCAAGGCGGTTTAAATTTAAATTTTATGAAACTGACCGCCGGCTCTGTTGTACGGAAAGTCGGTCACACGCGGATCAGGCGGACAATCGCGGATTATTTTAGGCTGCGCCGATCACGGAAGCCGGTGTCAGAACGACTCTCAGACGAGGCCCGTCAGTACATAGTCAGAGGCCGCAAGAAGGG